>DPVY01000293.1 GCA_003527965.1 Fidelibacterota bacterium | reverse complement strand
GTATCCCGGATCGGCTCGACTTTCATGGCGTCTTTTATATTTTTGACGATAGCGCGTTCAAGGGTGTCGATTTTAACCGGATCGCCATCACCTGCTTCCCTAAATATCCATTTAATACCATCACTAAGACCGGCAATTATATCTGAAAAGCCAACCCCCTTTTGGGGAAGCTCCCGCGTTCCAAGGATATATAAGCTGTCCGCATAAGCCGACGATTTTATTCTCATGGCGACACGGCGAGCCAGGTAGTTACTTTTTAATACTTCAATTTCATTGTTAACCTTCATGTAATTGCCTGCCATGAAGGGGTTTTGAAACAGCGTTGAAGTCTGCCCCTGTCTTCCGGAAAGCATTAAAAGTGTTGAAGATTCGTAAACCGGTGATGATGTAAATGTAAAATAAACCGTCGCCACCATAATCAGCAAAAAAGTGACCGCAATTATCCAGCGCCCCCGATATAGTATACGAAGGTAATCTTGCAAAGACACTTCCTGTTCTTGTTCATCTTGATATTTATTGATACCGTTCTTAGGCATCCAAAATACCACAAATCTTCATATTAGTTTTTTTAGAATAATTATTTTTCTGTTTTTTTTGAAAATATTTGAAAAAATGATTGTTTCATTTTTTTAAGATTATCTTCTATGACTTTGAGTTTGTCTCTGCTTTCTTCTTCTTTATTCAAATTAGCTAAATATTCTTTCATGAAGACAAAACCAATTGAAAAACCAGCACCGAGAAACAGGGCTAATATCACTGTTAATTTTCTCTTAGGTCCACTTTTTTCAAGAGGAGGACTTGGCTGTTCAATAACAGTTAAAACCGGATCTATCCTTTGCAATTCTATTTCTGCTTGTGTAAGCTGAGATTGAAATTCTTGATAAAGTTGAGATTTAAAGTTCACCTGTCTGCGCAGTCTTTCGATTTCAACCTCCAATTTAGCTTCTTTAGGATTCTTATTACTATCAAGAAATTTAGCTAATTCCTCTTCGGCTTTTTCAAGATCAATAGCAGTCTCATTAAATCTATCTCTAATAAAGTTTACATTATCTCTCGATTTTTGGGTATAAATAGTCCTCACTTTAAAAGTTAATTGCTCAATGGTATTTTTGACTATATTTGCTGCCAATATAGGTTCTCCGGCAATTCCAGTGATAGTCATTATGCCTGACTCTCGGGCAATATCAACTGAAAGCATATTTTCTATAATCTCTATAGCATCCTTTTCACTCTTTGTAAGTAATAATAGATCCGGGTTTTCCTGATTATTACCCTCCAACTTAAGGTTTTTCTTTAATGACCTAACTATTGTACCAGGTAAACCTATCGTATATTTTTTGATAGTACCCAATATACCGGAAGAATTAGATTTCCATTCAAGATAATCAATAAAACTCATTGTGCTGTCAATATCTTTGAAATGATATTGCCCCATTGCTACATTAAGATAGACATCTTTACTTTTTAATATTTCCGGTATGGTCTCGGGATTTAGGCCGGTAGCGCCCCCACCCAAATTTAACCCGAATCCTCGTAAAGCAGCTATAGAAGATGACATTCCCGGGGAAGAGGGCGTCTCCCGGATAACTCTGGCGGTTGCCGTATATTCCGGTTTCGAAAAAATGGCAATAAATAATCCAAAGATGACAAACAGCAAAGTAGTTATCACAATAAATCTTAAATTGGAAGCAATTATCATAAGATAATCTAAAATAGAAACTTCTTCCTCTTCTTGAAACTGCTCTCTGAATTTAGTTTCCCTTGCCAGATTAGCACTATTATTAATATCCTTATTCATTTTATCTCTCATATTTTATAAATTACGTGCGAGTATTATTATTGTTAAAGCGCTTGATAGTAAAGCCATTGATTCTGTAATTGTTCCTTTAATATCAACTTTTTCTTTTCCCTCTTTAGGTAGTTTTTTCGCAACAAATATCATCGAGCCATCTGTAACTTTGGGATTTGTAATAGCATGTCCTAAAAATCTTTTAAGTATTTTAGTCCTACCGTTAGGATATGTTATAAATATATCCTCTGTTTCATTTTTAACACCACCGGCAAAATCTAAATAAGAGATAACGTTTTTACCTTCTCTAAATTTAATTAAGCCCTCAATATTAACATTACCCTTAACTTCAACTACATTAGGCTTTTCAGGAATCACTATTCTATCTCCATTAAGTAATGCCATATCTTCTTTTTTATGTCCTGATGCAATTTTATCCAAACTAGCAATCAATCGTTCCCCTCTTCTATAAAACCGACCACCGCCAGGGTATGCTTTTGAAGTTAAACCTCCAGCTCGTTTCAAAAGCCGGGATAGGGTTTCTCCCTCATATAAAATAGTATATTCACCGGGAAACAAAACTTCACCTTCAATTTTTACCATCTCTTCTTCTTTATAATTGGGGTTTTTCCTTACAAATACAACATCTCTGGGCTCAAGTCTAAATCTCCTCAATTCTTCCAAACTTGCAGCCATACTATCTACTGAAAAATCGACATCATCAAATCCCTTTAGAGAAGGTAGTTGAATAGTAAATTTCTTATATTTATCTAATGATTTTTCCTCAGAGCCGCTATACACAGGTCTATTTACTTCGATCTCACTAAGATAAGCCTCTTCCTTATAACCACCAGCCTGTAATATTAAATCTTTCAGATTCATATTTTCCCTAAACCAATATTTACCCGGTTTTTTTACAAATCCATTAATAGTAACATATTGATTTCTGAATTCCTTGACATCAACAGGATAAATAATAATTTGATCTTGGGGTCTAAGAAACATATTCGAAATGCCTTTTTTCTCCAAAACCTCTTTCAGATTAAAAGGTATAATTTTTTTCTTAACATTATTATCAGCCTGTCGAACTAAATCAGCCCTTTCCAGATAAACATCCCTTAAATATTCTCTATCAAGTAAACCGCCCCCTTTAAACAAAAGATCATAGACAGTCATGCTGTCAACCAAAAAATAATAGCCCGGATTTCTCACTTTTCCCGAAATAGACACTCTATTTCCATATTCAATTTCGTGTACTGAAAAAATCCTGAGGCTATCTTCCCGTTGAAGATAGATGTTATTATAAGAATCATTGGCCAATGCTTTTTCAAGATTTAGGGTAATTAAGCGCTCAGAGCCATCAAGATTTAACCTATAAAGTTCAGCTTTGGGAAGATATGCTTCTCCTGTTAAGCTGTCAGCCTTCATTATAAGATCTTTCACAGTTTGCAGAGATCCTCCCAATTCATAAGTTCCCGGCTGATAAACAGAGCCATCAATTTTTACTACATTTTCGAAAATATCGAGAATGGAAAATATTTTTACCTTATCACCATCTGCCAAATCTATTATTCCCTTCCCCTCAATTACATCTGTCAAATTTTCATCTATTACCTTTTTCGCAATTGATGGGTCCTTTCTTTCCTTATAGGGAATAATTCTTTCAATCTGAAATCTTTTCATATAGGCTTCCGGTTTAAGACCGCCGGCATAATTTATCAAGTTACTAACATTTTCATTTCCTTTTAACTCATAAATAGCAGATCGATTAACCTGCCCCGAAATTGCAACGGTTTTCCCTCTAAGAGGAATAAAAATATGATCATTATTTTGTAATCTAATAGATTTATTCGTATGCCCCTTTAATAAATAATCATAAAGGTCCACACTAGTAATTATTTTACCGTTTCTAATTAATTGAATATCCCTCAATGAACCTCGTGTCAGGGGACCGCCAACGCTATATAGCACATTAAAAATGGTCGAATAGCTGCTAATAGTATAACCACCCGGTCGCGCAACTTCGCCTAAAACAAACACTCGGATTGGACGCAATCTGGTTACAGTCAAATCCATAAATATAGTTGGAGGTTTAGCCTCTAATCCTTGATATTTTCTTGACAGCCACCTTTTCATACTCTCTCTACATTTAGAAAGTGATTTATTTCCAATAGTTGTTTGTCCAACTCCGGGGACATAAATTCTTCCCTCTTTATCCACTGCTAATTCATACTGAAATTCTGTAGCACCCCAAACGACCAGACGAAGCACATCCCCGGGTCCTACTAAATAACCTTCATCAACAGGACCTGTCTCAGTAGGTTGAAAAGCTTCGGGAATATTTTCAAATAAATCATACCCGAAATATTTCAATTCCGGCTTTTGAACCTCCTCCTTTGCCTTTATTTCCTCAATTTCATCTTCATAAACTTGCTTAATAGTATCTTGTGATACTTCCTTAGTCATCTCTCGTATATCAAAAGCCTTCAAATCTTGCTGCCAGAGAGAATCCCCTTCTTGGTTCTCTACATTAATAGTTTGTTCAGCGCTTTGAAGTAATTCCTGAATTTTTGATTCGGGCAGACCCATTGCCCTGGCCTTTGCTGCGGCTTGTTCAGGATTTGTGATATCTATACCTAACCGTTTCGCTTCTCTTTTAGCTTGCCCCGTTGTCAAACCATATTCTGCAATTTCCTGCCTTACTTTCACAGGAACCTCTCCACTCTGCTGTGCAAAAGCAATACCGGATATAAAAAATAGTAAAAAGATAGAATACATTAAATTAATAAATTTACTCATTTTTCCCCTCTTTAGTTTTCATATTCTACATAAGGTGTTTTAATATCAGTTGTTTCTTTTAATGCTATATGATATTTTAAAAAGTATATAAAACCGATAAAAGTAAGTGATAAAAATCCGGCGGCATGTAAAATAACGGCTATCACCTGAGCCTGATTCAATTCATATCCCAAAATAACCAGAATCCCAATCGCTCCCGCATGATAGGTTCCGACATAACCGGGTGCCGACGGTATGGATATAATGGCAGAAGTTACGAAAAAAATCAGTAAAAGTTCTTGAAGGGAGAAAAAAACATGCAGTGATGTTCCGATGAGCCAGTAATTAAAAATATTAACCGCCCAGATGATCACCGTCCAAAATACAATCAAACCTGCATGGGGCGTATTCCGTAACGTTCTGACTCCGCTCAGAAACTTCCTGATAATATCAAGAAATTTGGTATATGACAACGAATGAAGTTTGTGATTCAGATACCGCCTGAAAGAAGCTTGTTTATATTGATATAAATAGTAAAGCAACACCAATACGACCAAAACGGCGCCGGACACAATGCCACTCCACCTGATCCAGACGGGCATCGCCGGAAACAGCAAGGCGGCCGCCGGCAGAATTATGAGAAAAAACAACACATCGAGGAACCGTTCTACGACAATTGTTCCAAAGATTGAGGCGCTTGATAATTTAGTGATTTTGCTGAGCGAATAAGCCCGCAGCACCTCGCCCAGGCGCAATGGAAATACATTGTTCCCGAAATAACAGACCATTTCGGAGCCAAACAAATCTTTCAACGGCACTTTTTTCAGGGGATTTACCAGAAATTTCCAGCGAATCGATCGCAGAAATACGGTAAATACCATGACAAGCATAGAGAGAAAGAACAAAATCAGATCTGTTTCCCGCAACGACGCAAAAAACTCTCTGGCATCGAATTTCCGGAATCCCAGATAGAGTCCCAGGAAGCTGATCCCGATTCCCAGCAGGGTCTTATAATTGAAAAAACGTCGTGTCGAAGTGGATTTTTTGGTCATGGTCTTAGATCAATGATCTCCTTGTTCTCATACCGTTTAGTATCGAAAAAAGTTTGCCCGGACTCTTTGTCGAGTCGTTCGGGAGAGCTAAACCTGATCTCCGTTTTGCCGTCTTTATAATCCAAATAATCCGCCGAAAGCAATTCTTTGGTAGTAGTATTTATATTCAAGTGGATAATTTTAAAATAAGCATTTTCATCGGCTGTTCGCAATTCCATTACCGTTAAACTATCCGTTTGGATCGAATCCATCCGGTTGATAATAAAGGATTCCCAGTTGCCGCGCAGCATATCATAAATAAACTTCAAACTGGATTGAGGATCCAGCGTTTCAACAACGACCTGATCATTTTCCTGATCCCAGCTCCACAGCCATTCACCATCAAAAATGATTTCCTGATCTATAAAGTCAGTGCGGAATTTATCAGCACTACTCATATAGAATGTCCCGATAAGGGATTGAGAATCTGCTTCATCAAAATATTGAATAATCTCGAAGGTCAATACAAGGGGCGTTTTAGCATAATAATAATCCGAGAGCCGTTCAAGCAATTGCCGGTCTCCCGGATCAGCAGCATAGGCGCCGACAATCAAAGTACTGATAATTAGAATCAGACATAGTCTATTCACTATAACGACTTTCATCCAGATCTTCGAGATAATTCTCATCTACAAGCACCTTACGCGCCTTACTGCCGGTGAAGGGCCCCACAATTCCGGCGGCTTCCAACTCATCGATTAGCCGGGCTGCCCGTGAGTAACCGACTCGCAATCTTCTCTGCAAAAGTGAGATTGAGCCCTGTTGATGTGTGACCACGAGTCTCAGCGCTTCATAGTACAGCGGATCCCGCTCATTATTGAGTAATCCATTAAATTCATCGGATTTTTCTTCCTGAACCGAGGGTAATTCCATCTCGCCCGGTTTCGGTTGCCGTTGAATATGAGCCAGAATTTTTTCCAATTCATTAAGCGTAATATAAGCGCTATGCAGGCGTACCGGTTCGGGATTTTGAGGCGTCGTGATTAGCATATCACCCCGCCCCAGAAGTTTTTCCGCACCGTTAATATCGAGAATTGTCCGAGAATCAACTTTTGAGGCTACCTGGAAGGCGATCCGCGCCGGAAAATTCGCTTTAATAATACCGGTTATAACATCCACGGAAGGTCTTTGAGTGGCAATGACCAGATGAATACCCACAGCCCGGGACATTTGAGCCAGCCGTGTAATGGGTTCTTCAACCTCTTTGGCGGAAGTCATCATCAAATCTGCCAGTTCGTCAACCACCACGACGATATAAGGTAAAAATTCCTTGTCCTGATCACCATTTTTTACTTTTTGATTGTACTCGGCAATGTTGCGGACTGTTGCGCCGGCCAGGATTTCATAGCGCCGTTCCATTTCCGCTTCAATGGATCTTAATGCCACAATCGCATTGTCCGCCCGGGTAATTATATATTCATCAAGGTCTTCAGATGTAATCAGGTGATACTTTTCCAGCGCCCGGTAGGCGGACAGCTCCAGTTTTTTCGGATCAATCATAACAAACTTAACTTGATCAGGTTTAGCCCGGTACAATATGCTGGTGATGATAGTGTTAATGCAAACACTTTTCCCTGAACCGGTCGCACCGGCAATGAGTAAATGGGGCATTTTTGCCAAATCCAGTGTATATATATCACCGGATGTTGTCTTCCCCAAAGCAATGGTTAATATAGAGTCAGAATTGGCAAAACGTCTTGACCCTACAATACTTTTCAGGTATACAATTGCCGGATGGCGGTTGGGTATCTCAACTCCCACGACGGATTTTCCCGGTATGGGAGCGACTATCCGAATTCGCTTGGCTGAAAGGATACGGGCCAGATCGTCAGCCAGACCGGCAATTCGGCTAACCCTGACACCGGATGCCGGTTCGATTTCATAACGTGTAATCACCGGACCGGGCGACACATGCACCACCCGCCCGTTTACACCGAAAGTTTCCAGAGCATTTTCCAATAGCCGGGCATTTTCCAGCATCTCTTCCCGGGGCACATTTTGAGAAGCATCTTCCGAATAGTCAAGGTACTCCAGCGACGGGAGCACATATTCACGCTTTATAACGTTTTCCTGCAATGTATCCACGGATTCAATGTCTTTATCGCCAATGGCTTTATCAACGGTAAATTCAGACGACGCCACTGCGGATTTTGGTTTTTTCATTAGCCGGGGTATGGGTTTAGGCGGTTCTAAAGGTCGATCCATATCCTCCTGAGAGATAGTTATTCTCGGCACGGTTGATTCGGCAGTCGGTGCTTTTTCCGATAGCTCCTGACGTTTGTTCCTCTTGAAAAGTTTTCCGCCTCCGGGTCCGGTTTTTTCTTCTTTTGGGCGCTCTTTTTGGCGATGTTTGCGGCTTAAAAGCCTGTCGAAAGGTCCGTAAAAACTCCAGGAAAAATATCCCCTGATGGTAATCAGGGTCAGTAGCCCGACAAAAATCGCCGCGCCGTAAAACCCCAGAAAATCAACGAAGGTTTTCGCAATAATCCCACCGACATATCCACTATAGCGAAAACCTATCGAACTGATGACACGCTGCCTGACAGCCGGTAAGGCCAGGGCGATTGATACTAAAAGAGCCAGCAGAACAATGTAAATTGTAAAGCGGATTATTACCCACAAATTTCGTTTGGCAAAGATCCACCAGCCCCATATAACAAGCAGTAGCGGCAGAATAAAAGCCGCTGCTCCGATGGTAAATTTGATTAAATAGTGCGCAATAAAGACGCCGAGAATTCCCATCCAATTGCTGATCACTACATTCTTCGAAATGGTCGGTTCTTCCAAAGGATTATAGGAGATCAGGCTTAGGAATACGAGAACACCCAGCCCGATTAATAATAAACCGGTGATTTCTTGTCGTTTTTCACTCATATTGTATGGGAAGGCACAAAAGGCGGTTTTATAACCCGGGCTTTCAATTTTCGCCCTCTGATATCTATTAATATTTCGGTCCCCGGTTTGGTGTATTCACTCGCCAGGTATCCTAATCCGATTCCGGTATTCAGTGAAGGCGACTGGGTTCCGCTAGTGACGACACCAACCTCATCTTCACCAACAATCATGGGATAGCCGTGTCGGGGGATAGCTCTATCAATCATTTCAAAGGCAATCAATTTACGGCGCAGACCGGCTTCCTTGATCCGCAGCAGTTCTGCTTTTCCGTTAAAATCATCCTTTTTCAGTTTCGTTATCCATCCAAGCCCCGCTTCCAAGGGATTGGTGGTTTGATCAATATCATTGCCATACAGACAATATTTCATCTCCAGTCGCAAGGTATCCCGGGCACCCAGACCGATCGGTTGAATCCCGAATTCCTGTCCGGCTGCAAATATCTTATCCCATAATTCAGCCCCTTTTGAGGGATCATGATACAATTCGAATCCCTTTTCCCCGGTATATCCGGTCCGGGAGATGATCATATCAAATCCCGCCAA
>DPVY01000243.1 GCA_003527965.1 Fidelibacterota bacterium | reverse complement strand
ACACCGACCAGTAAAATATTTTTATACTGTCCGGTCTTGATAAATTGGTCGGCAATCGACAACCCGTAGACAAACCCGGAGCACTGTACTCTGATATCAAGAGTGGGCACACCCGGCAGATCAAGCAAGGCTTGTAAAAAACTACTGGTCCCGGGTATTAGATGCTCAGGTGTTGTGGTTGCTACAATAATAAAATCAATGTCGTTTTTCTCGATGCCTGCTCTTAATATTGCCTTTTCACAAGCGGGCAATGCCAATTCGGCGGCTCCACAGGGCTGAGTCACAAAATGTCTTTCGTGAATGCCTGTTCGCTCTACGATCCATTCATTACTGGTGTCCATCATTTTTTCCAGATCGTAATTTGTAACTACGTTTTCAGGGACATGTTTTCCAATACCAGCGATTTTACTTCTAAACATTACTAATAATCCTCCGGTGTTACATATTATTGTTATCTGAATAGTGAATATCTTTGACATTGAGTTGAATTTCTGTATGGCCGTTCCATTCATTTTCTTCAATGACGAACACCATATCCAAGGGGCGATTGCTGATTAGCATTTCGTAAAGAGTTCCCAACTTCCAGCCAATGGCGCCGAAAACAATATTGTTCTGATTAACTTTAAATTTCAGATGATTTTCACCAACAATCCGGGGCAACCCGGAAACCATCAGATTTCGGGCGACGAATAGCGGACGCATATTACCAGGTCCAAAGGGAGCCATCTTTTGAAGGTAATTAATAGTATTTTGATTAATATCGTTGAATTTAATTTCACACTCTATATTAAGCCGGGGATGAAGCATTGAGGCTGTGATCCGACTGTCGGCGATTTTTTTAATGCGTTCACTGAATTTTGGCAGCATTTCCCGGGTTATCGTTAATCCGGCAGCCATTTTGTGACCGCCGTAGTTTTCCAGCAGATCTGCGCATTCAGTGAAAGCTTTATATAAATCAAAATCGGGAATACTTCGCGCCGAGCCCTTGCCAATTCCGTTTTTAAAAGAGATCATGACTACCGGACGGTTGTACATCTCTTTTAATTTTGAAGCAACTATTCCGATGACACCCTGATGCCAATTCGTATCGGACAGAATAAAGATCTTGTCTTTGGAGGTGTCATGGGTGGCATTTAACTGTAAAATGGCTTGATCGATAGTGTCTTTTTCAATATCCTGACGATTCTTATTTTCTTGCTCCAGCTCGTTGGAAAGTTTATGAGCTTCTTCAATATTGAATGAGGTTAGTAATTTGACTGCGCGAGTAGCTGCACCCAGTCGTCCGGCGGCATTAATCCTGGGCGCTAAATTGAAAACAATATTGACGACCGTTAAAAATTTATTTGTAAATCCGGAAACTTTCAGAAGTGCATGAACGCCGATTTTATTGGTACGATTCAGATATTCCAGCCCTTTGGAAACCAGTATTCGGTTTTCATCGAGAACCGGAACAATATCAGCTGCAGTGCCAATTGCAACCAGGTCCAGATGTTTATACAGTTTTTCCAAAGGAATATTATTACTGATCGAAAAGGCCTGCAATAATTTAAAAGCGACTCCGGCTCCACATAATTGCTTAAAGGGATAAGGGTCATCAACTCGTTTTGGATTAAGAATTGCTAGGGCCTTTGGCAAAGTATCAGCCGGCTCATGGTGATCTGTGATTATTAAATCAAGGCCGTTTTCATTGGCGTAATTCACTTTGTCAATATCGCTAATTCCACAATCGCAGGTAATGATTAAGCCGACATGTTTGCTAAGGGCGACATCAATCCCGTTTTTAGATAAACCGTAGCCCTCTTTTTCACGACTTGGAATATAGTATAACGTATTCAGCCCTATTTCCCGTAAATACAGATAAAGCAGTGAAGTCGCCGTAGTACCGTCAACGTCATAATCGCCATAAATCATGACGGTCTCTTTCTCTAATAAAGCCTTTTGGATACGATTTACGGCTTTTTCCATGTCCGTTAATAAAAACGGATCATACAATCCACTCAAATCCGGATTAAAGAACTTATTTATTGATTCCGGACTAATGAATTTGCGGTTATAGAGCACACTGGCGATATAAACAGGAAGTTTTGTTGCGAGAGCCAATTCCCGAACTTTTTCCTGATCGGTATCTTTGAATTTCCAATCGAATTTCATATTCATTTAATATATAAAATTCTGAAGCTGGTCGATAAGCCGAATTCTGTTCCCCGCCGTGGCGGGGCGGCAGTCATTTATCTACAGACAGCCTTACAGCTGCAGTTAAGCGATCTACCCGAGAGTTTAGCGGAACGGGCAATTCCAGCTCTCTGCTTGATCTTGCTCCAGGTGGGGTTTACCCTGCCCCCGATTTCGCAATCGGGGCGGTGCGCTCTTACTTTAATCCCGCTTAATTGCAGGACGCACCATTTCACCCTTGACCCCGATAAATCGGGGACGGTATTGTTTCTGTGGCACTTTCCTGCCTTCCGACCGGATCGGAAGGACTCTGTGTTACGGAGCACCTTGCCCTGCGGAGTTCGGACTTTCCTCCCCGATAATAATCGGAGCGACTGCCTGACCAACTTCAGAATATTTCCTCCTCATTATTAAGCCGGACTTCACTTGTTTCATCATCCCAATATAACATTCGTCCACAAAATTCACAACGGATCAGAGTCTTCGCAGAACGAATTTCAAAAAACTTTTGTGGTGGAACAACTTTGGAACAACCACCACATGAAACCATAGCGGGAATATATTCAATATTACCCTTTTTATCTACTTTTTCTTCAAATATCTGTTGAATAGGAACTATAGCAATGCCATTTTTCGCCTTGGCAACCCGATCGTATTCACGAATATAACGTAATGGAATTGATTTAACAACTTCTGCCCGGCTTTTAAACAACTTAGTTTGAGCTTCGTTGGTTTTTTGATTTGTGCTGTCCAACTGCTCTTTACGAACTTTTAATTCATTAAGTTTTTCATCAAGTGTGAGGTCCTTACTCTTGATGGCTTCGATTAAATTTTCCATCTCCTCCTTCATTCCGAGGATTTTATATTCGGCATTATCGATTTCTTGTCGCACTGTATCGATTTCAGAAGTCAGCGCATCATATTCTTTATTAGAGGTTACGAGGTACAGCTGATCCTGGTATCTTTTCAAATGTTCTTTATCATCGGCAATTTGTCCCTCAAGGTTTTTTAATTCCAGGATAATTTCTTTTTCACGGTTGCGATTATTGCCCAATTCTTTTTCTAAACTATTGATGTCGCTATTAAGATTTTCAACGATTTTAGGGAGATCACCTCTTAGTTCGTTGATCTGTAAAAGCTCCTTGTCAATATTTTGTAATTTTACCAGGTATTTAAGTTCTTTAAACATTTTTCCTCCGATTTGTTTATAAATGGAAATTGCACCTTGTGCGGTGCAATCTGTATCTTTTTATTTTAGGGGTGTGCGCTTTTCGTGACGCTTCCAAATCCTTGCCTTTCTGTGGGCGATATCCGATTTGAACGGATGACCTTCCCGATGTGAACGGGACGCTCTAACCAACTGAGCTAATCGCCCCGTAATGAGCTGCTCCAAAAAGCGTGATAATTTATTTATAATCTATGATTAAAACAATATGATTGATAAGAAATATTGTTATTAGTCCGGAGCCTTTCCATGCTTTCGATATAAAATATTTTTAAACAAACCTGATCCGTAGAGAATAACCGAGAGCCCTAATCCGATGAAAAAGGGTTGGATGTTACCGGGAAATTTCAAATCTGTTAAATTACTTTGAACGATTCCGATAAAAAGCCAGCCCGTTGTGACGATAAAAGAACTAATCATAGAGATCAGGGTAAATAGCCTGGAAAGTTTTAGAAAAGGGATGAAAATAGAAATCAGGGGTAACAATAAAGCGGGAATAAATAGCGTTCCGATCAGGTACCAAATTTTAACGACCGATGGTACAAGCGACAAAACTAATACTGAAAACAGGATGGAAACGATCAATCCCAATTGAGTGGCCCGATTGATATCCGTGTTTTTTCTGAATCTCCAGACAATATCCCGGCCAAAGGTCACCGCCGCTAAAAAGGAGTTTGAATCCAGAGTAGACATGATTGTGGCCAGCAGGGCGATGAAAAACATTCCGCTAAGCAAAGGTGGAAGAGTGGCGGCGCCCAGTTGGGGGAACGCCATTAATCCCGGAATATTTTTAAAGATAGCACGGGCGTATAACCCTGAAATTGTCGTGAGAAAATCAAATATAATCCAGAAACCCACTGATATTAGAATACCCCGGCGGGCGACTTTTGGTGAGCGGGCGGCATAGCATCTCTGATAAAAACCCGGATCGACGAATGTCCATAAAGCGATAAAAAACCAGACTACTACATATTGAGTACTCTGCCCACCTTTAAGTTGGAGATGAGTGACCGGCAGATTTTGCTGTAAAAATGAGAATCCTCCATATTGGGTTATGAGTGAAATCACCAGAATTAAGAATCCGCTGAACATTAAAACAAACTGGATGATATCTGTCTTTACGACGGATTTAAAGCCACCCCAAAAGACGTAAATTGTTGAAAATATAATACTGGCTAAAACGGCTATCCAAAAGGGAATTCCGAAAATGGCGCTAAACAGAATACTGAGCATTAACAGATGAGAGGCGGGTGATACCAGGAAGAAAATAAATATACTACCGATTAATCCGGTTGCTTTTCCGTAATGTTGATAGAGTTGATCCGGGATGGTATAAAGCCTTGATTCTCTGACTTTCGGTGCGATAAACAGAGCAAACAGTACTGCAAAGAGATAATAAGGCAGCGCCTGGGTTACCCAGTTTAGCAGACCGTAGAAATAGGTAAATTCACCGATTCCCAGAATGCCGCCATACCAGGTGGATACAAGGGTTGCGGTAAATGCCGGTAAAGAAAGACGGCGCCCGGCTAAAAGAAAATTGTCGGTGTTATCTCTCTCGTGGCGGGAAAATGAGAAGCCCACGATCAGGATTGTTGCTAAGTAGAAGAAAATGAGATATTTGTCTACAAGGGCCAGTTGGATGGAATTCATACGGTGCTTAAGTCTCTGACAATTAACAATAAACCTTTTGTGAACCGGATCCGGATTTCGTTAGTTTCAGCGCGGTTACTGATGCCACGTGATCCTTCGGATAAAATTTCGTGGTTTAAACCCCATTTTAATCCGGTGGTGGACACCTCATAGGCTCGCGGGAATCCCAGCAGTGAAATCTGTGATCCCAGTAGAGACTTTAATGAATAGCTGCCGGGTTGCAACAGCATTATTTCCGAAACTGTTGAATAAATAGTTGTCTGAAATTTTTTTATGAATTTCTTGGCAATTTGCAATGTGACGATGCTCTGATCATCGCGCTTGCCCATGAATCCGAGCATAACTATCTGCTCACAAGACATTTTACTTACTTCCCGAAGGGTTTTTTCGAGATCATTTTGCTGCTGGGATTCCGCCTTAATGATCCGGGTATTTTTCTGAATAAAATAATTCAGCGCTTCATCTTTGATCGAATCCAAATCGCCAATTATTAAATTGGGAGTAATATCATTCCTGAAAGCATAATTAGCGCCACCATCGGCACATATAATTTTATCCGCTGATAAGAGGAGCGTTTTCGTCAATTGCCGGGAAGGATAATCACCATTTCCGAGGATTACATAGTAAGGTGTCTGACTGTTAAGAGGAAATAATAATGACATGAATTTGAAAAAAGTGGTTTATCCTAATTTTTCGTAAATCTTAATCTTGTTTTTATGTGCACATTCCAGGAATTTTTCGGTATTAATGGAAAATTTAAACTTTTTGGCTTGCAGGGCAACCTCTTTGTGAAAATCCTTGGACCGGAAATATTTAATCAGGTATTTCTTCAAAGGCAGAATAAGAAAATCGGGATCCCAAATGAGTTCTGAACCGCTGACCTGATTGATAATACAATCAAAATGAGCAGCCCAGGCTACGGTATGAACATTATACTTTGAAAGAAGATCTCTATTGATTGCCATGAGAATGGCCTGGTTCCGGGGATTGGTAAAAATGAATTCTTTGGTAAACATAAATGCGGTATGAAAGTAGCGCGGTTTATTGATTATTCCTTCCAGGTGCAAACGCCGGGTCATAATTATCATCAGCTGCATCATCTGATCACCAACGCCCAATCCCGGATGTTTTTGTCCGGGTAACGGAGGTCGTTTTTTATCAAATTGCTTTGTGGGATTTTGAAGAAGTAACCACTCTACCTGGAGGAAGTTCGGAGTTTTATTGGGAAACTGCGATAAGAAACCGCTACTGAAATGCATCGGTCCCTGTTTCAGTACCATCTCGCAAATTTTATTATTGTCGCATATTTTACCGGCATAGGCATAAAGCCGATGCGTGTAGGGGTCGCTGGTATCTATTTCAATCTTGAGGTTTTGCAAGCCCTGTTTTTTCATATCTTCGGCAAGTCCGAAAGCCTTGACAATATACATCAAACCCGCCTTGCTAAACACTCCCATAAAATATTTTGAGCTCTGTTTAACCCGCCCATCGGTGATAAGATCGTCCAAAGAAAGATCATCCGGCT
This sequence comes from Fidelibacterota bacterium, assembly GCA_003527965.1. Taxonomy (GTDB): domain Bacteria; phylum Fidelibacterota; class UBA2242; order UBA2242; family UBA2242; genus DPVY01. The sequence goes on along the minus strand of DPVY01000243.1, from coordinate 1,167 downwards.
CCGCTCCGCCTTGAATCTCGGATAGCGTCAGTTTCCTGGCAATCTTCATATATTCTCTACGATAGTGGTCCATATTTAATAGAATCCCATAGTTAAAATATAATAATTAAGGAGCAATAAATATTTTTAATTTTTCCCTTCGTTCAATTTTCCCGATTATGGAGGCGTGATCTATTCCCGATTTTCGTAGTTGTTTAACCATTTCAGAGGCATTGAGTTCCGGCGTCGCAACCAGTAATCCACCCGAAGTTTGGGCATCGCAAAGAATAATACGCAAAATTGAACCAACTTTATCATCCCAAATAACCCGGTCTTTCAGGTAATCCATATTGGCATCGGTTCCTCCGGGGATGACATCTCTGCGAACCATTTCAACCGTATTGGGTATGACGGGTACTTTTGAACTGAAAACCTGGGCTGTTATATCGCCCACCGCCACCATCTCGGACAGATGCCCCAGCAGCCCAAAACCGGTAATGTCGGTACAGGCGTGAACGGTGAATTCGCGAATAACATCCGCAGCGGTGCTGTTTAACTCACCCATAATGTTGATGATCAGATTTTTTGTGGAATTGTCCAGCAATCCGCGTTTCAAAGCAGTAGACAAAATACCCAGACCAATCGGTTTAGTCAGGATCAAAGCATCGCCGGGTTGTGCTCCCGTATTCCGCCAGATCTTGTCCGGATGAACCGTCCCGGTAACTGCAAGACCGAACTTGGGTTCGTTATCTTCGATGGTATGACCGCCGAGAATGGGGATTCCCGCCTGACGGGCAACATGCAATGCGCCTTCAAGAATACGTTCGAGTACTTTCATAGGGAGCCGTTTTTCGGGAAACGCCGCGATATTTAAGGCAAAAACAGGTTTCCCACCCATGGCATAAATATCGCTGAGAGAATTGACTGCTGCAATCCTTCCAAAATCATAAGGATCATCCACGATCGGCGTGAAAAAATCTACGGTCGAAACCAGTGAAATATCATCGGTTAAGCGAAAAACCGCCGCATCATCGGAGGTTTCAAAACCGACCTGGGTATATTCAGAAGGGAGAGCCTGGAATTTTTTCAGAATTTCTTCCAGATGCTGTGGTCGAATCTTACAGGCGCATCCCAATCCGTGAGTGTACTGAGTAAGACGGATATTGGAAATATCGGTAAACGCGACCT
>DPVY01000227.1 GCA_003527965.1 Fidelibacterota bacterium | reverse complement strand
CCCTCGGAGTTGAATTATACCGGTCCCGATGAAGGTGAATGCAATCATATGCCGGATTATACCGAGGATGGCTGTGAGCCTAATTTTGCCGCTACCGATGTCAGTGAATCGGACATGGTGGGCTTGACCTCTTTTCAGTTGTTTCCGATTCAGCCGCACAGACCTCCTTATACAAAATGGTTCCGCAATGACAAATCAATGTGGGAGGTCATCGGCTCGGATACGCTGGTTGAGTATCTTGGCAATATCTCTAATCTTGTGGAAACTTTTGCTTCCGGACCTTTTCCGCTTTATCAGGGGCGCACCGAGCGTATTTCAATGTCGGAGTTACATTCTTTTGATCCGCTTGAAGGACTGAGCTCCGATGACCACTCTGCGCCGGCGTTGTTTGAATTAAAGCGCATCGTGCAGGTGATTTATGAAAAGGATTACCGTTTTGCCCAGCCGCCGAAAATGCCTACTCTGACGGCTACAGCCGGCGATGGGAAAGTGGTCTTGACCTGGGATGATATTGCCGATACGAAAACACGGGATCCCTTTGTAGGAAATGTAAACGATTTTGAAGGATATAAGTTGTTCCGGGCGACCGATAAAAAGATGTCCGACGCCGAAGTAATCACCGATGGTTATGGTACCCCAATGTTTAAGAAGCCGATTTTTCAGTGTGATATTAAAGACGACCGCACCGGTTTTACGGATTTTGGCATGGTTAATGGCATGGGTTATAACCTGGGAACCGATTCAGGGATTCGACATTATTTTATTGATACAAACGTCCAGAATGGGCGGACATATTACTATGCAATCGTAGCCTATGATTACGGCGCTCAAGATATCGGGCCCGGCATTTCACCTTCCGAAAATAATATTATTATTGAATTAGACGAGTCGGAAGAAATCAGGAATACAACGAAAAATGTCCAAATTGTAACACCTCATCAACAGGCGGCAGGTTATGTACCTGAAGATATTCAGATGGAGGTAAACGATGATATTATCGGAACCGGATCGGTTGTTCCGGAAATTCTGGCAAAAAACAGTCTAAAACCGGGGCATCTATATAAAGTCAGTTTTGGGATGGATACTCTTGGCGTTATTGAAAAATATGATCACGGAGTATATTATACCAATAACAGTATAAAGGTTTTTGATGATACGGATTCCATCTTCGTTTATGAGGAAAATCCCCAAAGGTTTTCCGGAACAAATCTTGTCTATGACGACACTCTGAATAACTGGTATATCAATACCCTCGGTACAGTCAATACCGATGTTTTCGATGGTTTACGGCTGAATATTAAAATGCCCGTAAGAACGGCTACATTTGATTATGGAAATTCCGGCTGGAAGATTGGAAACTCGCCGATCAATGTCTCTCCTACAAAACGGGAATCCAAATATTTTCCGTGGGACTACGATATCATATTTACCGATGATATTAGTTATACCGGACAGGGGAGCGCTTCACGAATTCGGGATGTCAACGATACTCAGATTCGACGGGATTTGCTGACAACGGAAGACTTCAATTTCTACGTAGTCAATAAAACGTTCACGGATTCAGTTGAAGTTCTGGATATGATCGTGCATGATCTGGATAAAAACGGCAAATTTGATATATTGACCGATAAAATCTATGTCGGACCGCTTAACTCGGAAGGTAACTGGGCCGGCGCCGTATTTGCCATTGATTTTATCGGGACATTTGGAGACAGCACTCTGCTGCCGCAATCCGGGGACGTCTATCATGTAACTTTTAACCGACCTTTCTTTAAAACAGACTCAATTGGATTTACCATAGAGTCTTATGATATTCTGGATAAGCAGGACCTTAAATATACCATGAAAGAGATTAGAGTCGTTCCTAATCCCTATGTGGCGACAAATGCTATGGAGCCGTCGGTTGCAAACTGGTATTTAAATCAGCGCCGGCGCTTATTGTTTACTAATTTACCAGCTCAGTGCACGATAAAAATATTTACCGTCAGTGGTGTTTTAGTGGACAAAATTGAAGTAAATAATGATAATGACAATGGCATTGCGCATTGGGATATGCTGACCAGTGAAGGTCTTGACATCGCCGCAGGTATGTATATTTACCATGTGAGAGCAAAAGCGACTGGTGATGAAAAAGTCGGTAAATTTGCAGTTATAAAATGATGCAACAGAATAAGATAAAAAAAAGCCGACTTTATCCAAGTTTCTCAAAACAGATTAGTTTTGGTAACATTTTATTTTCTTTAATTGCATTACTGGTTTTGTTATTTATTTTCGCTTGCCTGGAACCGGAGCCTGAAAATGAGCAAGAAATAAAACCTGCTTTTCACAATGAAATCACTTTTTCCGGTTATAAGTGGTTTGTAAAATCAAGCGATTCTGCTATCGGCCCCGGTCCAAACTATTTTTCCAACAGTACAGAAAATGTGTGGGTTGACACTAGCGGACAACTGCATTTGAGGATTACAAATAAAAACAATAAATGGTACTGTGCGGAAGTTGGTACTAAAGAGAGCTTTGGATATGGGAAATATATTTTTACCTTGGCGAACAAGGTTGATAACCTGAATGAGAATATAGTCCTTGGTTTGTTTACCTGGAGTAATGATCCTGCGTATCATTATCGGGAAATTGATATAGAATTTGGACGTTGGGAGGACCCGGCGAACGATAACGCCCAGTTTGTTGTACAACCATGGGACACTCCCGGGAATTTATACCGGTTTGATGTAAATAATTCAGGGAATCCCATATCGACAAGCAGTTTCAATTGGCAAAGTGATTATATAGCGTTTCAATGTATTTACGGGAAATATTATTCGTCATTTAGCTATACCGGCAAAGATATTCCGGTGCCTGGTGATGAAAATGTGAGAATCAATCTCTGGCTTGTTTGGGGACATCCGCCTTCAGACAGCGCTGAAGTTGAGATCGTAGTGGAAAAGTTTGAGTTTGTTTCCTGAACGATAGGATATTGAATTGATGTATTCACAAAACTAAAGGAAGATATAACGAGAGGTAGTGGAAGTGATAAAAATTAAATGCTCAAGAATAACAATCGCATTAAGTCTATTAATGATAACTTTTAGCGTAGCAAGTTATGCACAAAGACCTTACCGGATAGCTACGACAGCCGCAAACTTTTTAGAAATTGGCGTCGGCAGCGATGGAAACGCCATGGGCGAAGCCTATGTCAGTATGGTTGGCAAATTATCTTCGATCTACTGGAATCCGGCCGGTCTGGCGTTTATGCGGCAGAATGAAGCCCTGTTTATGTATCAACCCTGGGTCATTGATATTAACTCATCCAGTGCCGCCTTTGCATATTTGATTCCCTCGGTCGGTACGCTGGCATTTGGATTCAATCACGTGGGCTATGGCGATATGGAGGTCACCACTTTAGAAGCGCAGGATGGAACTGGTGAATATTTCAACGCTAATGATTATAATTTTACCGTTAGCTATTCGAGAAAACTGGCTCAGTGGTTTGCTTTTGGAGTGTCGGCTAAATATATCAGTTCGCAAATCTGGCATACCAACGCCAGCGCCATGGCAATCGACCTCGGCGTTATTGTAAATTCCGGTTTTTTCTCGGTCACAGGGAAAAAGAATGACGGCATGCGGATTGGAATGAGCATCTCAAATTATGGCACGAAAATGCAATATAACGGCATGGATTTGTTATTCCCAATTGATATTCTGCCCGATGAAGCCGGGAATTATAGTGCGGTCAAGGGACAATTTAAACCACAAGAATGGGAACTGCCGTTGATTTTCCGGATCGGCGTATCGGTTCAGCCTATCGTTTTCAGAAATCAGCGTTTGACGCTTGCCGTCGATGCCTTACATCCAAACAACAATGCCGAATCCGTTAACGTAGGCGCCGAATATGAAATGACGATTCCCGGAACGGGCAGTTTTAGTCTGCGAGCGGGTTACAAATCGCTTTTTATGGAAGAAACTGAATTTGGAATGACTTATGGCGGCGGACTGCTATTAAGATTTATAAATAATCTGGGGTTAAAGGTCGATTATGCGTTTAAACCGGTCGGGATTCTTGGCAATACTCATTCTTATACGCTGGGACTTATTTTTTAACAGACCAATTAAAAAATCAATTAACTAAATTTTGATATGATTGATTGTAAGAATTATGCCGTTGACGCCTCTGCCCCCAATCCTGTTTTGGGGGTCTTTTTTAAAAATTAACCACTTTTTAGCAATTTGAGGATTTATGAAATACGGGTTGAGATTATTGCGATACTCTTTTAGAACTTCGCATATATTTGGGAATCCAATTTACATATCAGAGAGGAAAGGCAAAATAAAAGAATCTCCTGATAGTTTTTGGAGGCAATTTTTATGGTGGGGATTGGTTTTAAGCCTAATTGTTGGGAGTAATGCGGTAGCACAGATATCACTGGTTTCGTCTTTTCTATCAAGTGGTAACGGTGTGTTGGATAGTTTCATGGTAGTGAACAATGTTAGTGGAACAGATATAAAGGCTACAAATTTTGAAGCGCATACGGCAAAATATTTGTTGGGTGAGGTTGATTCTCTGGCCCAGATGAAGGCCGCGGATACTAAACTGGTGTGGATTAGTGGTAGTAAATTGAATTACAACGGGACGGCGATTTCATGGCACTACATTTACGCCTCCTTTAGCCAATCTAAAGAATATTTATTCTATACCCTTGGGTCAGATATCGTTTTTGAAGGGGTAGAAGAATTAAGAGATGGTACTGCAATCATAGACACTGATTGGATAGACAGTGATTCGGCATTGACCATCGCCGAGGCGGCTGGGGGAAGTGATTTTCGTTCAATATATCCTGATTGGGAAATCAAAGCTGCACTTAATATGGCTCTATTCCCGCCTTTTTTGACCTATTGGCGAATTACCTATTCTTCAGATTCCACTGGAGAGAAGTTTTATGTATTGTTTGATGCCGTTACCGGTGAGTTAGTTACCGGTGTTGAACCAGAGAGGCAAAGTGCAGATGTTCCCTATTCTCCGGAACTCTCTCAGAACTATCCGAATCCCTTCAATCCGGTAACTACTATTGAGTATAGAGTTTCTCGGAAGGACCACGTCCGATTGTGTGTTCTTGATATATTAGGGCGGGAGGTTAATGTTATGGTGGACGAGACAAAAACCCACGGAGTGTATCGGGTAATTTGGAATGGGAAAGATTCTAAAGGGAAATCAGTTAGTAGGGGTATATATTTGTGCGAGCTTCGGACTGGCTCTTTCCGACAGATGCGACGGATGCTGCTTATTAGGTAAAGGTTCATAATACATTATGCGTAGGAAAATTCAAAAACTAATGAGTCGGGTTACAAAAAGGAGCTTGGGAATGAGGGATTAACGGTTGTTTCTCAGGCGTAGGCTATTTTGATATCACACCCTATAGCATTTACATTTTTTAGGAGCTAAAAACCGTGCAGATCAGTAATTTAAAAAACAAATACTGGGGATTTTTCTTTGTTACCTTTTTGGGCATGGGATTTTTTGCGCAAACCGGTTTTTCATGGACCCACACGGTACGGGTCTACGGGATGGTGATCGATAAAGACAGTACTGGGCTCTATCAAGCAAATGTCAGTTTTATTTCCCAGCCACATGGGGATACTACGTCAACTCAAACAGACACTCTTGGCGCCTATTCTCTCCAATTGGCTTTAACCCAGACGGGTGTGAAAGAAGATAAACCCACAACCCCAGAAAGATTTCAACTTTACCAGAATTACCCCAATCCTTTCAACCCCGGTACCGTAATTGAATTTGAATTACCGCAAACTTTCGATGTAAAACTTACCGTTTTTAACATAAAAGGACAGGTTGTGAGAGTGCTTGCGGATGGGTTTTATCCGGCGGGGCTTTCCCGGGTGCGCTGGGATGGCACAAACAACAAAGGAATTGGTGCTTCAACAGGGATTTATTTTTACAGGTTAGAAACAAAAGATTTTACAAAGATCAGGAAGATGGTGCTTCTGGATGGTGCAGCAGGAAGGACAGGAAAAACAGGAAGAATATATCAATCACCCCTGAAATCCCTTCTGAAATCACAGACCCAGTTTCAACAGACCTTTACCACTTATGCTGAAAAAGAAGGCTTTCTTCCTTTTGTTGAGGAAAACTTTATTGTGTCTTCAGAAGACACGGTTATTGAGAAAAACATCTTGCTGGAAAAACTGGGGAATCCCCCCATTTCCGATGCTGGATTTGATCAGACTGTCAAGGTTGGAAATTATGTTGTCTTAGATGGCTCTGGTAGTTCCCCTGGTGACGCTGAAGCGATAGCTTGGTACCAATGGGACCAGGATGAGAACAATCCGGCAATGGTAGATTTAAGTTCTTGTCAAACCTGTTCAACTCGAACCATCGGTTTGACGGTGGAGGGCGTTTACAGATTCACTCTGACTGTTTACAGTACTGATCAACCGGGGCTGGAACCACCTGAGATTTATGACGAGAGTAAGAGTGAGCCGGACGAGGTCATAATAACAGTAATACCCAGGGATACGATTGTTTTTGAGGATCCCAAACTGGAAGTAATTGTGCGCTATACATTGAAGATGCCCACAGAGAATTTCACAGAAACTGCGTTGCTGTCTTTGGATACTTTAATATATTTCGATTATTGGCATCAGGGAATCTGGGTCGGACAGATAGAATCCTTAAACGGCCTTGAGAATTGTATGAATCTTCAACGTATGGACTTTCAATATCATCTTTTCAGTGATCTATCCCCGCTGGCGAATTTGACAAATTTAATTGAATTAAATCTTAGTTTTAACCAAAACATATGTGATATATCGCCCCTTGTGAAGCTTATCCAATTAAAGTATCTGTATCTTAATGCGAATGGGATTACTGACATCTCTCCCTTGGCAAATATGACGCAATTAATTGTTCTGGAATTATACTTTAATCCAATTGAAAATATTAACGCTGTAGAAAGCATGACGAATTTAGAAGTTCTGACTTTAAATGGTCTTCAAAGTGGCGATATATCTCCCCTGGCTGAGCTAAGACAATTATACCGACTGGTTTTAAGATCGTGTCAGATAACAGATATTACATCCCTAACAAATTTATCAAACCTAAATTCACTAACACTGAGTGACAATAGCATAACTGATATTTCATCGTTAGCGGGACTTATTAATCTAAATGATATTCGGTTGAATGATAATCAGATTGTGGATATTTCTGCTTTGGAAAATCTCACTGAATTAACAATACTGCAATTATATGACAACAATATTACCGATATATTACCGCTGGTCAACAACAGCGGGTTGGGTGAGGGTGACTCGGTATATTTAAGTGGTAATCCACTGAGTGAAACGTCAATAAACGTCTATATTCCGGCACTCAGAGAACGAGGTGTGTTGGTTGTGTGGTAATCATTAAAGATAAACTGTGACAATGTAGAAAGCGAGATTTGGACTTTATTGAATAATTTTTGTTTATTATACAAGGTGAATCTATTACGAAATAATTGGCATTTTGATGACTTAACCTGTGGAAGGTCCTCAAGGAGAAAACAAACCAGAGGCAGAAATGCTGTGTAACAAGTTAGGAGGAGTTATTTCACCATGAAAAGATTACACAAGTTTTATTTCGCCTTAATAATTACACTATCAATTTTTAGTGTTTCTTTCGCTCAAAACCGTATTTCAAATCAACAAGAGATGAGTGCGGCACATTACATTCGCACCAATTTAGCAACATTATTTCCTGAATGGATTTACGGAGATATTGACCCCGTCCCATTTGTTTTTTATAATCTAAAAGGGAATCCGACTCTTAATTTGTACACAATTGAGAGCAAAGGAGAATATGCTGGTTATATTGCAACGGGCGCTTACGATGATCTTCCTGTTTATGTAGAAGCGACTGAAGCGCCCCTGCCGCAGGCGAATAGTGACATATGTAAGAAAATGCTGGGTGATAGGATTCATATTAACCAGGATTACTTGGTATTACATCAGTTTTTGTCACCGGGTGATCATTTCTATTATGTAAAGTTCTCCACACCCAAAGGAGATTATTTTATGGATCTACAATCCCTTCAGATCGTCGATCGACAATATCTGTCCGAATTAGAAGCAGAAATAGATGAATACAGAGAACAAAATCGGCAGATCTTGAATAAAAAATGGGATGAAATATTAACGGTTAGATTAGGGAAGACAACAACGGGAGCTTCAAAAGTTTTAGAGGTTAATGCTTTCAAATGGTATCGCGGATGTTTTCCGACCAGTGCCGCAATGGTTTTACATTATCATGGAAAAGGCGATGTTTTTAGTCGCATACCCCATACTATTGACTCACCGTTTTGGTGGGAAGGCCCTGGTAATGTATATTTCCATGTCACAACGAATAAAACCTTAGTTGATAATATTGTATATTACTTAAACACAAATCCTGATGAAAATCTTTCTTGGGGGTATGCAATCCCAGAAAGTGGTGGTGTTGATGCTAATTATGGGGTGCTTCGAGATGATGAGCCAAAGGTGATACGGGGTGTGACAAGTAGCGACATCTTTGATTACTCTTACGACTATGAATTTTTTTCACATCAAAAAGAAACTTTTAGTACTTATCAGCTTATGACACAAATTGACAGGAATTGTCCTTTCGTGTTTGGCATCACTGATCATTCTCAATGTGCTTTTGGCTATCAGAATGATGGAAATGACATCTACTATTATAACACCTGGGATACAAGTCAACATGTAGAGCCTATAACTACTTGGGCATCCAGGAATATGATAACTGCGGAACCAGTTGTCAGAGTACCTCAGGATATAACATCAATTACAGAAGCAATGCAAAAAGCTCCTTATGAGGTGAGAGTTGATGCGGGTATGTATACCATAACCGAGAATATCGATTTTCCCAGTAAAAAACTTAAACTCAAAGGAGGTATCACTGTCAACTTAGACGGTAAATATATTAGAACAAACATAGAAATAAATCCATATAGTCCGGCAACATTTATTCCTGATATCTGTGTTAGAAACAACGGAGATCCAAATTGGTTTATAAAAGGGCAGTATTCCGATATCCAAACCGCGCTCAATAATGCCAGCTCCGGCCAAACAATCTATGTCAACTCTGGTGAAATTACTCTCACCTGCAATGTCACCGTTCCTTCCGGTATTACCCTCACGATCATTCCCGACACAAAAGTTGGAGTCGATGCCGGATACGCATTAACCGTACACGGCAAAATAGAAGCTGACGGCGCCACTTTTAAATCGAGCGGAAGCGGAAGATGGTACGGTATTGATGTCGATGGTTCATCAAGTTCCTACATCAAAAATTGCCAGATTAAAGATTGCGATTATGGCATTATAGTTGGCGGAAGTTGTGCAATGTCAATAAAGAAGAATGACATTCAGGCTCACTATACAGGTATAAGAATAACAGAAGATAGTAATCCATGGATTGAAGATTGTTATATTCAGGCGAAAACAATTGCACCTATAATTACTACAGGCAATGGGGATGGCGTTGTAATGAGATGCAACATTGGTAGTACCACTCTCTATAACGGCCCCTATTACGGCCATGAGAACATGGGTAGTGGAAGCACCTGCTTTAACTACTATTTCTGTGGGCGAAATAAATTTGAAGGTAATATTACTTATGTAGGTATTTATATTCTTGGTGGATACCCAACTTATGCTTATGGTTATAATTGGATTGAGCGTCCAGCCTATACTACTCCATATCATGTTTATAATGCATCAGGCCATTCTATCGGTGCACAGAATAATTATTGGGGTGGAACAGACCCCTTAGTCGGTGGTTACACTGTCTATTATCAACCTGTTTTAGGTTCGCCGCCAGATCCTGTCGGTCCGTCGTGGTCTTTATCAAAAGAAGTTACTGATGTTTTAAACCATGCCTGGCAAGCTTATAGAGAAAATGATTATGCCAGAGCCAAAGAACTTGCCAAATCTTGTTTTCAAACTAATAAATCAAAAGACGAATCGTCAGAGGCTTTATTCCTGGCGATGAAATCTGCGTACCGTGAAGGTACGCTTGCTGACGAGGAAGAAAATCTTCTTTCCATAATGAAAGATAAAAGCAACCATTATACGGCAAATTATGAGGCGGTACGCTGGTTGATGAAACTTAATCTTTATAGAGGAGAAACTCGAAAAGCGCTTGATCTGGCACTGTCGGTACCCGATACGAGTCTGTTTGGCCGTGAAATTCTGCTGGATTTGGGGATAGATTTACTTGAGAAAAGGAAAGATATGGATAAAGCCGTTAAAGTTTTTAACATTATGACCGATAAATATCCAGATGAGGAAACAAAAACGGTCAAGGAAAACATCCTTGCATTTTATCAAAATAGGCTGGCAAAAACTCCGAAGACTCAGCCTCAAAGTAAAATGACGGTTGCGGAATCTGGAAATTTATTACAAGTTTACCCTAATCCGTTCAACCTCAACACCACAATAACTTACCATTTAGCAGAGCCGGTGTTTGTAAAAGTTATTATTTATGATTTGTTAGGTCGCAAAGTGAATACTCTTATTAGCGGCAGAATGGAGGCTGGTTCTCATGATATCATATGGGATGGTAAGGATGAATGGGATCGAATTGTGCCCAGTGGTATATACGTATGTCGAATAGTAGCTGGCAGCCAGCGGGGAACGATTAAACTTCTTTTGGCAAAATAAGGAAAATTATAAAGTGAATAATATATTGGTTAGGACAAAAAGATCGTCTATGATTAGTGTTCTGCAATTGATTGTATTGGGTTCCGTTTTAATTATTGCCTCGTGTGGTAGAAAAGCCCCTGATCAACCCGGAGAGATGATTCTTGCCAGAATCGGGAATAAAACTATCGCGGTCAATGAATTCATCCGTCGTGCAGAGTATACGATTCGTCCTTCTTATTGCAAGCAGGATAACTATATTCATAAAAAGATCATTCTGAATTCCCTGATTGCGGAAAAACTTTTTTCACTGGAAGCGGGCTCGGATAATGAATTAGTTAAGAATGAAGAATTCCGGAATTATATCCGGGGCAGAAAAGAACAGGCAATGCGTCAATATTTTTACTACGACAGAGCCTATAGTAAAGTCGAACCCGATACCGCCGACCTTAAAGGAATTTATAAACTGGTTGGAAGAAGCTACAAAATTCAGTACCTGCGTTTACCTGATGAAAATTCCGTGGCTGCTTTTTTGGAACTTTATAACCAGGATGGAATTTCTTTCGATTCATTGGCGATTGATATATTAGGCGATTCAACCATACCAGAGCGTCAAATCAATTTTAATGATGATCTGAGCAACGAGTTTTTCGATATTTTTTATTCGAAGCCCCTGGAAAAGGAGCAATTGATCGGTCCCATCAAAAATGAAGATAACAGCTTTCTGATAATGAAAGTCGCCGGCTGGAAGACCCGGGTAGTCATCAGCGATGAAGAAATTAAACAACGGTGGAATGACGT
>DPVY01000339.1 GCA_003527965.1 Fidelibacterota bacterium | reverse complement strand
AGAATTTCCCCACTCTTAGGATCTATGATGATTCCCTGGGCATTATCGGCATTATGTTGTTTATAAGCCTCTGACAACTCTTCATAAAGTATGATTTGATATTCATGATCTATTGTTAAAGTGATATCATTCCCGTTAACCGCCTCCTTGTAGGGCTGATTGGGCCGGCTATTCAGGCGTCCCCAGCCATCTTTCATAGTAATTTGCCATCCGGGTGAACCGCAGATATGGGGATCCAGGTCAAGTTCAAGACCGATAATACCACGATTATCGATGTCTGTTAAACCGACCAATTGCCCGACAATTTTGCCAAGAGGATAATCTCGTTGAATTTTCTGTTCAACCGCAAAACCGGTGTGATATTGATATTTGTTCAGGAAAGCCTGAATTTCATTATGGAGCACATTTTTTTCCAACCATACAAAAGTTTTGTCGGAAGTTAGCGCTTTTAAATAACCTTTATATTTTGGTCGTAATAGTGTGCTTAATTCTTTGGCGACCTCTTCTTTATTTTTGATAAGGTACGGATGTACTCCTATATTATACTTGACAATATCAGCTGTCAGGGCTTTTTGATTACGGTCAAAAATCGTTCCCCTGAATGGAGGTATGATCTTTCGGTAATCAGCCTGCTTTTGGCACATTTTCTGATAATTGGAACCTTTGACGACCTGAATAATGAACAATTGACCGATCAAAACACCCCAAAACAGGATTAGGATCAATGAAAGCAGCCATGTTCTTTTTTTGATATATTTTAATTGATCAGTCATTATCCAAATGTATCGTTAGTGATTTATAACTACTGCCAAAGTTTCTGGAGCGGGAGTACACATGTTTATTTCAGACATTGCAATATTTATAATACGATCGGCACGCGAGAGCCGCTCCAGCTCAACTGAAGCAATCCGGTTCTGGGTTACAAGGTTTGCCTCTTCTCGTCTCAATTTATCGACCTCTTTATATAAAATATTGGTATAGTTAAAAATCCATACATACAAAACCATGGAACCCACAAGAAACGAGAACAGAGCTAACATGATCAGATTCTTTTTCTTATTTCTACTAATTTTTTTTCTCTTCATAAGATCAGTGTCACTAAATTTTTACGGCAACGCGCAGTTTTGCGCTTCTTGCTCTTGAGTTCATTCTAATTTCGGCTCTGTCCGGCAGGATAGGCTTTCCCGTTAATTTTTTAATTGTAGCCTTGTGGTTGCATTGGCAGATGGGAAATTCCGGCGGGCAGATACAGTCGCTTGATTCGGTTTTGAAAAGCTGTTTAATAATCCGGTCTTCCAAACTGTGATAAGTAATAATTGCGATCCGGCCATCGGTTTCGAGCATGCTGATTGCATCTTTGACGGCCTTTTCCAATACATCCAATTCGCGATTAACCGCAATACGCAGGGCTTGAAATATTCGGCTCAGGGTTTTTGTAACGTGAGTCGGATGTGTTCTTCGGCGAATAATTTCCGCTAAACGACCGGTAGTATTGATAGGTTCAATGTTTCGTTCGGATATTATAGCCCGGGCTATTAACCGGGAGTGTCGCTCTTCACCATAATTTCTGAAAATTGTTTCCAGCTGAAATTGATCGGCAGAATTGACAATATCTTTTGCCGTGACGGTTAAATCCGGAGAGAAACGCATATCTAACGGACCGTCAGTTGAATAGGAAAAACCTCTTTGTTGGTTATCAAGACCGAAGGAAGAAAGCCCCAGATCCATCAAAATTCCGTTAACGCGGGGATATCCGTTACGGAAACAGACTGCTTTAATGGATTCAAAATTACTGTTGATATAGAGATGTTTCTGAGGAATAACCAAAGAGTTTTTGCAATATTCTATGGCCGTCGGATCGGCGTCAATCCCAATCAGAACGGCATTTTGATCTAACTTTTCGGAAAGCGCCCGAAAATGTCCACCGGTCCCGAGGGTGGCGTCAACATATACACCATCAAGCTGATTGACCAGGTATTCCATTGTCATATTGACTAATACCGGTACATGAATAGTGGTCATCTACCTCGTTCCAATTTAATTAATTAAACTATGTCTGATAAATCTTCAAAGTAATCATCATCTAAAGGGATTTTTGATTCGGAATGCTGGTCAAGCGTATCAGGGTCCCATATTTCCAAATAATTTAAAACACCAATAATGACAACTTCTTTTTTGATACCTGCAAATTCCAATAAAAACTGGGGTATCAGGATTCGCCCCTGCTTGTCACATTTTAAACGTATCGAGTTGCGTGACCAGGCACGCACAAAAGCCCGGTTTTTCTTTTTAAAATGATCCAGTTTCAGAAGGTTTTCAGCACGAATATCCCACTCGGTATAGGGATAAACAACCAGACAGGGATCTGAGCCTTTTGTGACGATGAAAGTATACTCGGCGTCATTTCCGGACAGCCATCGACGGTACTTCGCCGGAATGCTCAAACGGCTTTTTTCATCTAAAAAATGTCTGGATTCACCGGCAAAAGAAGTAATCATTAAAAATCCGTAATATTTTGGGAATTCATGGGATTTCTCCCCACCTCTACCCACAATTATAGACTAAAATACAATCATTGTCAAGTATTATTTCAAATACTTGATATTTTATTTTGGCTATTTAAATAAGTGGATTAACGTCTTAAGAGGGTCGCGCGAACAAGACCGTCTTTTGTGATAATAAGGCGGGTGGGAATTCCTGCCTTTCCGAGGGGCCCCAATTTTTTATTATTCAGGTATAATTCGATCTGTGATGGTCGTCCAATTCTTACATCAAATTTGTCTCTTGCTTTCCATTCACGCTGGATATTTGGCAAATAGTTAGCCTCTGTAGTATCCATTTCGTCGATAACCATGCGAACCCAACAGGTGTCTGTCGTTTTCATTACCAGGGATAACAGTTGAGCAGATGGTTCCTCAATGGTTTCCTGAATTTGTATTTCGGGTAATACCACTTCGCTGGAGTCACTATCTTCGACAGGATGTGACAGCTCTCCAATAGTTGTGGGAATTGTGGCCGGGCCTTTTTTTTCTTCTTCCATTAAAACCTGTTTTAGGATCGATATAAAAAATACCACGATTACAATAATAGTTACTATTGCGGCAATATTTCGCTTTTTAGTGCCGGGTAAGATAGAATCGTATTTCGGTGCCAGAAAGGATGTATCTTTTTCCTGCGGGATATGCAGTTGTTTATCGACGCTAATAAATTCTTCATAGGCTTTTATAACTCCTAAAGGATCTTCGTCTATTTCCTGCGCATATGCTTTAATAAATAAGCGGGTATAAGTATCGGGTAATTTCGAAAAATCACCATTCTCAAATGCTTCTAAAATCGTCAAACTGACTTTTGTTTTGTTGGCGATCTGTTCAAGAGTGATTCCCAATGATTCGCGGTGTTTTTTGAGCTCTTCATAGAACATAATTGATACTCAGTTTTAATTATTAAAATACAGACTAAATATTGTGAATATTGATATTAAATTCAATATAAAGTTTCATAAACCGCAGTTTCATAACAATGAACCTAATTTTTTCCTGGTTTGGTGATAGAAATTTGCAAGCGGGAATCCGACTACATTATAAAAACAACCGTTTATGCTTTTAACGAAAATTGCGCTGTAATCCTGAATAGCGTAAGAGCCCGCTTTATCAAAAGGCTGATAATGATCAATGTAGTAGTTAATCATTTGTAGGGACAATTTTTGAAAAGTCACCGCGGTGCCCTGTACGTTGGTAAAGAATTTCTTATTCTGAGAATTTAACAGGCAGTATCCCGTATAAACGAAATGGGTTCTGTCGCTTAAAAACTTTAGCATACTTACCGCCTCAGACCGGTCAGCCGGTTTTCCTAAAATCTTGTTTTCCAGCACGACGATCGTGTCGGCGCCGATTATCCAGGCATTTTCAAATTTATTGGCAACATCTTTGGCTTTGTGATAAGCATGGGTCTGAACCAGTTTTTCAGGAGTGGAATTCTCATCGTCCGGTTCGTGATAATTCGAGGGATGAGTGATAAAATCAAGGTTTAAAAGTTTAAGAAGATCGGCTCTGCGTGGTGATTTGGATGCCAGAACGATGGGTTTGCCAGTTAGGAAATTATTAGTTTTTATCATCCGACTTTTACCATTTTTCCAATGAAATGCTCTTTTTGTCCGGACTCAACAGATACGGCTTTTATTTTATAGATATAAATACCTTTTGCCACGGTATCTCCGAAATCATCTTTACCATTCCAGTGAATAGTATTAAAACCCGGCATCTGCATATCCGAGGATATTGTTTTAATCCTTAAGCCCCTGACCGTATAGATTGAGCATTCAATTTTTGCAGCATCTGTAATGTTATAGGTTATATCGGTAGTACCCTTAAAGGGGTTTGGAAAATTAACGACCTGTATTAATTTAAAATCTTCCGAGATGAGTAAATTGAAATCACATTCCGTCGTTGTGGAGTTGTTGCCGTTATCCCATGCCGTTACTGCTGCGTTATGTTTGCCCGGTGATAGTTTGGGGACCGGCCAGATGATTTTTCCCGAAGTATCGCTATTAGTGTCGTAGGAAAAGTATTCGGTCAATTTATAACTGCTTGACAAATCATTATCCAGCATTAATACGATATCATGGCCCATTTTTCCGGCAATATTTATTCCTCGTGGATCGCTGATAGTTATTTCAAATTGAGATCTCGGCGTGACGACATCACCATCACGAAAGTCGATATCGGTGAAGCCAAGATTGACTTTTGGTCCGATTGTATCAAAAACTGCTTCGGAACCGGCAAAATATAGCGGCTCGTAATATCCACCAATTTCTTCACCGGCTTCGGGATCCCAGCCGTAGACTGAAATTTTGCCGCTGCGATTTGCATAGCTAATGTCTTTTGGAACGAAAAATCTGGAAGAGAATTGCCCGGCATTTATTTCAACTTTGCCTTTGAACAGAACGTCACCGGGCAGTAGATAGGACATTGCCTTAGTTTCTTTATTTCTATTGGTATAGTAGCGAGTTACATATCGTTCACTGTCATAAAGTTTCACAATACCAGTTCCGGAGAATTGAGACGTTTTCGCACCGCTGACAGATCCATTGACAGTGATGTTGGAGAGGGTTTTCAGTGTGTCCGATTCCGGCGGATCAAACTTTGCAT
>DPVY01000338.1 GCA_003527965.1 Fidelibacterota bacterium | reverse complement strand
TTATTGATCGACCCGCATATTCCCGTGGAATGGAAATCCTATACTGTAAAACGGCTTTTTAGAGATACGACCTATGAAATCGTCATAAAAAACGAATCCGGAAAAGCCGGTAAGATAAAGCGCCTGATCGTTGACGGTAAGGAAATTTCCGGTAATATTATTCCACCGACAGATCGTGAAATTTGCCGGGTGGAAGTCACTCTTTAATCGGGAAGATTACAACCATGGGGAATTCCAGAGCCAGGAGTATCCTTTTCGGAATGCTGATCCTGATTTTGACGGGGATAATCGGCTGTAATTCTACCTTATCGCGGAAGAAATTCACCTCACAGAATTTAAAAGGGTTTCCGACCCAAATTTATAAAGAATCGCCCGATTCTTCGGAACCGGAAGAATTCCTGCGGGCGATTGCCGGCGACACCTGGAAATATTTCCGGGATGCCATTGATCAAAAAAGCGGGTTTGTCGTTGATAAAGTCTGGCTTAAATCCGAGGAAGTAGCCGATTATACCTCTATAACCAATATTGGTTTGCAAATGCTTTCGACAATCTCAGCCATGGATTTCGGATTTATTGATTCCATTACCGCCGAGGATAATATCCGTCAGGTTTTAACAAGTCTGAAGCATCTTCCAAAATATAACGGTTTTTTCTACAACTGGTATGATCTGAAAACGTTGAAAGAATCTCGCTGCTATATATCAACCGTAGATGCCGGATGGCTCTACAGCTCCCTCGCTATTGTCGCAATGACCTTTCCCGATCTGGCTCAAACCTGCAATATAATGATCGATCAGGCGGATTTTAGCTGGCTGTACGATGATACTTTGCATCATTTTTACCTGGGATACGATGTGGCAGAACAACGCTTCGCACCCTATCACTACGGGCTGCTCTGTTCCGAAAGCCGGATATGTTTGTATTGGGGTATGATCCGGGGCGATGTCGAACCGGAGTACTGGTATTACCAGGAACGAACCTTGCCCGCAAATTACGAGCAGGAACAGAAACCTCAAGGAAACTGGGAAGAGCAATCCGGAATTCGCTATTTTGATGGTTATTATCAATATAAAGATTTAAAAATCGTTCCATCCTGGGGTGGCGCTCTGTTTGAATTCTTAATGCCGGGAATGTTGGTGAATGAAAGAGAATTAGCGCCTTTGGGAATTGGCGGAAATAACTGTCGTGCTGTTGAAGTGCATATCGATTATGCTCTGAATAAAATGGGATATCCGGTCTGGGGAATGTCGCCATCCACCAATCCAAAGCGGGGATACGGAGAATACGGTGTACCGTTAATCGGTTCGCGGATTGGGGGCTATTCACCGGCAATCGTATCGCCTCACGCTTCGATTCTGGCCTTGCCCTATGCTCCGGAAGCCGTGTATTTGAATCTGAAAACCATGTTAGCGAAATATGATATTTACGGGGAATATGGCTTTTACGACTCTCTTGATCCCGAAACCGGCGAGGTCGGCAGAGCCTTCCTGGCGCTGGATCAGGGCATGATTATGGTTACCCTGAATAATTATTTAAATAACAATAAAATGGCAAGACGTTTCGAGTGCCTGGACGGTTTTGAGAAAATAAAAAATCTTTTAACTGCAGATGAATTTTGCAAATAACCTTTAATTCAAGGGAAAAGCCATGAAAAAGCTACTAATGATGACGATAATTTTATCATTATTTACGATACTATGGGCACAGACCGATGATTATATCTTTTTCGATGAAAGTACGTCTGATTACTATGATCCCAGCTGGGGATATGTCAATGCACCGAGTCTTCTGGAGCGAAAGGGCTATAAATTTCCGGTGGATACCGACCACTCTTTTCAGGGACAGAACAGCCTTCGCCTGAGCTGGATGTCCAATAGCGGCGGTGACTGGGGAATTGCCGTGGCGGGGATCGGCTGGCCGCCACGCGACGTCAATCAAAAAGACACTTTGTCGTTCTGGGTTTACACGGATAACGGGATCGCTTCTGCCAATTTACCTTTGCTATATCTGGAAGACTTATCCGATCAGAAAACCGATAAAATTAAGATGTCGGATTATATTGGTGATGTGCCCGCCGGTGAATGGTATAATATTCGTTTTCCGCTACAGTCCTTTAAAGATCACCCCGGAAATGCAGATTTGACTCGTATAAAAACTATTTTTTACGGACAGGATGTGGCTGATGGCGTTGCGCATATCCTTTATCTGGATGAGATTCGCATGGTCAGCGGGCAAAGCACGGACACGATTCCGCCGGCGGTTCCTGAAAATTTAGCCGCATCGGGATATGAAAAACATGTCGTGATCGAATGGGATCCCGTGGGCGATGAAGACCTGGCTGGCTACAATATTTACCGGGCCGCGCCGGGCGGTGCTTTCCAGAAAATCGGGGCAGCGACGAAGGATTTATCGATCTACTCCAATTATCATGGTCTCGTCGGTCGCAGCTACAATTATAAAGTCACGGCTGTCGATATGAGTTATAATGAATCCGGTCAGTCGGAACAAGTGTTAGCTACAACCGCCGCGCTGGATGATGAAGGTTTACTGGATATGGTTCAGGAATGCACTTTTCGTTTTTTCTGGAATTATGCTCATCCGGTTTCGGGGTTGTCCCGTGAGCGGTATCCCGGTAATCCGGAAACCGTGACTTCCGGGGGATCGGGTATGGGCATGATGACAATTCCGGTTGGCATTGAACGGGGATTTATCACGCGTGAGGAAGGCGCCACTCATGTATTGAAAATGTTGAATTTTCTGAAAGATGCCAATCGCTTCCACGGTGCCTGGTCACATTGGATGAACGGGACAACAGGAGCGGTAATTCCTTTTGGTCAGAAGGAAGATGACGGCGGGGATATTGTAGAAACGGCTTATGTCGCAGAAGGGTTGTTAACGGTCCGCCAGTATTTTAATTTGGACAATAGCGATGAAACCCAAATTCGAGCAGTGGCAACCGAACTCTGGGAATCCATCGAATGGGATTGGTACCGCCGCACAGAGACCAGCAATTATATTTACTGGCACTGGTCGCCAAATTACGGCTGGGAAATGAATATGCCGATTTACGGCTATAATGAATGTATGATCGTTTATCTCCTGGCGATTGCTTCGCCAACTCATTCGGTTCCAGCCAGTCTTTGGGAAGATGGATGGGCTGGACAGTCCGATTATGAAAACGGTAAAAGTTTTTACGGAATTCCGCAATACGTTGGCTGGGATCGAGGTGGTCCGTTGTTTTTTACGCACTATTCTTTTCTTGGATTTGACCCGCGAGGGATCAAGGATAGTCATACCAATTATTACATAAATAATCGCAATATCAGCCTGATCAACCGGGCCTGGTGCATTGATAATCCGGGGAGTTACAAAGGATACAGCGAAGATTGTTGGGGATTGACCGCCAGCGATGATCCATTTGGATATATGGCTCACGAACCGACGACTGACCATGATAACGGAACGATTACTCCTACGGCAGCGCTCTCGGCGTTTCCTTATACTCCGGAAGAATCCATGCAGGTATTGAAACATTTCTACCGGGTATTGGGGGAAGATATTGTCGGTGCGTTGGGATTCAAGGATGCGTTTAACCAGAGCCAGGACTGGGTCGCCGGATCATATATTGCTATCGATCAGGGACCGATTATTGTTATGATTGAAAATTATCGCAGCGGTCTGCTCTGGGAAAATTTCATGGGCAACCCGGAAATTCAGCCCATGCTGGACGCCATCGGTTTTGTCACCGATACCACGACGGCTATTTCTCCCGGGAATGATGTTCTGCCAAAGCAATTTACACTCTGTGGTAACTATCCGAATCCCTTTAATCCCGGGACAAAAATCCGGTTTGAAGTCCCGCTAAGGCGGGAGCAAAAAGTGGAAGTGTTTATCTATAATCTCAACGGTCAACTGGTCAGGAATCTGCAGATAGAAACTCCGACGGCTGGAAATTATGAAATCTACTGGAATGGTCGGGATGAAATGAGTAATTTATGTGTCAGCGGCATTTATCTGTACAGGATCGGGTACGGAGATCATTTTCAGTCAGGTAAGATGTTGTTGACAAAATAAATACGATGAGCGGCTATTGAAATATCTTAGTATCGTAAAATCAAATATTTTAAGCAGCAGAATTCAATTTCTGCTGCTCGCTTTTGGAATTCTTTTGCTCGGATGTGGCTCAAAAACTAAAGATTCCCGGATGATCGAGTTCTGGGCTATGGGCGTGGAAGCCCGGCATGTGCGGGAACTCATACCGCAATTCGAAAAGGAAAACCCCGGCGTTCACGTGAAAGTCCAGGCGATTCCCTGGTCGGCGGCTCATGAGAAACTGCTCACTGCCTACGCCGGAAATTCGACGCCTGATCTTTGCCAGTTGGGCAATACCTGGATACCGGAGTTTGTTGTGCTCGATGCGATTGTGCCGCTAAACGACTTTTTGAAGCAATCAAAAGTCATTCAAGCGGAGAATTATTTTCTCGGCATCTGGGAAACCAACGTGATTGACGGACAGTTGTACGGCATACCCTGGTATGTGGATACACGGCTGATGTTTTACCGCAAAGACTTGGTTGAAGCTCTGGGCTATTCAGAATTGCCGACCGATTGGGCCGAATTCTTCCGACTTTGTGAAAAGCTGGTTGAACAACAAATGACCGAATACGCGATTCTGCTGCCGTTGAACGGCTGGCACGAAATTGTGGTCATGGCTTTGCAAAAAGGTTCGAAATTATTGAAGGAAAACAACTGTTATGGCGACTTTGAGAACCCGGTATTTCAGGATGCCGTGCGGTTCTACTGTAGCTTTTATGCAAATCAACTTTGTCCCCTGGGCATGAGTGAAGTGGCAAATATTTACCAGAGTTTTGCCGATAATTATTATAGTTTTTTTATTACCGGTCCCTGGAATATCGGCGAGTTTCAACAACGGCTACCGGAAGCCCTGCAATCGGCCTGGGCCACGGCGCCGATGCCGGCGTTTGATCCGGGAAAACCGGGTATTTCTACCGCCGGCGGCTCAAGTATTGTTATTTTCAAAAGCGCTGCGGCAAAATCCGATGTATGGAAATTGGTGGAATTTCTAAGCCGCGAGGATATTCAGGCTGAATTTTTTAAGTTGAGTGGTGACCTTCCTGCCAATCCGGCGGCCTGGGAAATTGCCGGACTGAAGGATAATTCCAGGACCGGAGCGTTTTATCGGCAGTTACAGCATGTTGTTCCCACGCCAAAGATTCCCGAGTGGGAACAGATCGCTCAGAAAATACAGCAGTATGTGGAATATATTGTTTTCGGGAAAATGACCCTGGAAGAAGCGACCCGGGGACTGGATCGTGAAGTGAACAAAATTTTAGAGAAAAGGCGCTGGTTGCTTAGCAAGAAAAAACCATGAGATTCAAACCTTTCACCAATCTGCCGAGCGGAAACGTCGCCTACTTATTTCTGGCGCCGGCTACGACGGCGATTGTGGTCTTTTTCTTCCTGCCGGTATTGGCCGCTCTGCTGATGAGCTTCACAGACTTTGACATCTACTCTCTGGGAGATATTAGTCGGGCTCGTTTTGTGGGCTTCACGAACTATCTGAATATTTTTCGGAACCCCCTGTTTTGGCAGGCTATACGAAACACCGCTTACTTTGTCGTTGTGGGTGTGCCGCTATCGGTG
>DPVY01000182.1 GCA_003527965.1 Fidelibacterota bacterium | reverse complement strand
CCCCGCAGTGTAAAGTCATAAAATCAACACCCATTTCTGCCTGCTTTTCGATTTCATCAAAAAGCATATCGGCGGTCATCGCACTAAATTTGCAATTTTGCTCTATCAAACGCGACATCACTGCATAAATCGGTACGGTTCCAACCATGACCGGTGAACGATTGATAATCAACTTTCGTATTTCATTTAAATTACCACATGTTGAAAGATCCATTACCGAATCTACATCATACTTTACTGCGATATCAAGTTTTTCTAATTCCTCTTCTACGTTACAGTCTAATTCGCTTGTGCCAATATTAGCGTTAACTTTAGTTTTTAGTCCATTCCCAATGCCCCGAGCAATAATATTATGGTTAACATTTCTGGGGATGGCGATGTGACCAGATGCTACTTCCTCTCGTAACCAATGTACATCGACGCTTTCATTAGAAGCTACTTGCCGCATCTCTTCGGTTATCTTACCCAACCGCGCTTGTTGTATTTGTGTCATAATTACCTCGTTTATTAAAAATCAGTATGCCTGGTACTGTTAATAATTTTAGTTATTTGTTTTATTCTTCCATTTAAATCGGCGCTTTCCATAAAATAGCGAACCATAGAAATATTTCTTGCTCCCGCGTGGAGAACATCGGTTAAATTATCGGGAAATATTCCTCCAATTGCCACGACTGGAATATTTCTCTTATCTGCCATGTCAACTACAGATCTAATTTTTGCAGTTCCAACTATCGGATCAGGTACTGCCTTAGTTGGTGTTTTAAAAATCGGCCCAAAGCCAATATATGCCGGGTTTAAATCCAAAGCATTTTTAGCCTGTTCAAATGAGTGCGTCGACAAGCCAATCATCATATCATTACCGACTATTTTCCTGGCATCCGCAATTGATAAATCGTTCTGTCCCAAATGTAAAATATCGGCTTTAACCAATTTTGCAATATCAGCCCTGTCATTAACGGCAAATAATGTATTAGTGTCGGCTGTTTTTTCCCTTAAAACGTGAGCAACTTTAAGTAAATCTCTGTCGTTTAAACTTTTTTCGCGTAGTTGAAGCATCTTAACATTATTTTGAACAGCTATTTCTGCTATTTCATGATATGGTAGCGCCGGATTTGTTATAATCAAATATAATCCCAAATCTTTCATTTACATCCATCCCTCTTGGACAATCTGTCATTAATTAATCCTGCAACTTTTTTACCGCTCATTAACATGCCGCCAAAAATCGGTCCCATACGGAAACTTCCCGAAACTGCATTTGCCGCCATACCGCTAACATATAATCCTGGAAATATCTCTTTTGTGTTTTCGATTGTAGTGAGTTCACCTTCTTCGATCGAAAGAGAACGTTCGCCCATAATATTACCTGTCCGTGTCATGAGTTTGACTTCATTTTTGCGAGCTAAAATAGATGCTACTTCGCAGGAATGACCGGTACTATCGAGAACTGCTTTTGCCATTATTACGAGTGGATCTACATACATGCCCTCACGATGAACAGACGCCCAGTTTACAACAACCCCGGCGACAGATCCCCTTTGAAAAACAACATCTTCAACTGAAAAGCAATTAAAAATAGTAGCCCCCGCTTTCTTTGCGGAAAAAATTAAGGCAGCCGTCGCTTCTACCGAATCGCAAACATAATACCCTTCTTCGTAAAGATTATAGGAAATGTCAACATCTTCGAGTATTGAAATTGCGTCCTCCTGCACTACAATTTGATTAAACATCATTGCGCCACCCCACATACCTCCGCCGGGCGCTAATTTACGCTCAAAAAGCACAACTTTTTTACCGGCTTGTGCGAGGTATTTAGCCGCAATTAATCCGCTTGGTCCGCCTCCAACGATAGCAACATCAACTTCAAGATTTTCTTTTAGTTTCTTTTGATAAGAATCAATGATGCCAAAAGATACTATCTTTTCCATCTTTCACCTCCTTTTTGAGGGGAGATAATGCTATGTAGAGTATTGTTTTTTTTTACTCCCTCCGCCGGCATTACCCGGATCAGGTTCTAAGGGTCTGATCTCAGCCTTGACAGGCACCCCCATTGTTTTTTTATTTCAAAAAATGCTTTTTAAGATAGTATATTATTCAATAAATCCAAATACATTTCACACCAAAATACCATTTAAATTATTATTTTCAGTTGAATAGTGTCCGATTAATCCCAGGATTGAATGTGAATATCATCCGGCTGCCGCCGGGTGTATGGTGTATAAAGAATATCACCAAAGACAAAACACCGGAGGTGTTTAACGGGATAAACATGAAATAACCCCCAAAAACAATATATTTGTAAAATTTAGAGTTTAATCTCCAGTTCGTCAATCTTCCGATACAACGAAGACAAACCAATTCCGAGAACGTCGGCGCAGCGGTTTTTATCATTTTCCACTCGCCTGAGAATGGATAGAATATGCTGTTTTTCAAAATTCCGGACCGAAATCTTCAGGTCATCCGCATATTCCACAGATATCCCCATTGACGCGTGAGGCGGCAGGTCTTTGAGAGTGATATGGTCTTCTTCACATAATAGAACCGCCCGTTCAACCATATTTTCCAGTTCTCTGACTTCACCCTTCCACTTATAATTTATCAGCACTTTCATGGTTTCATTATCAACCCCAAGCACCTTTCGTTTTAATTCCTGGTTGTATTTGCCGACAAAATGATTTACAAGAATCGGAATATCATCCCGTCGTTCAGTCAGGGAAGGCAGGTGGATTTCGATAATATTCAAGCGGTAATACAGATCTTCACGAAAGTTTCCCTCTTCAATCTCTTTCAGGAGATCTTTATTCGTCGCAGACAGAATGCGGGCATCCACTTTAAGCGAGGATGAGCTGCCAATCGGTTTAATTTCCTTTTCTTCAATGGCACGCAAAAGTTTAACCTGTATATGAACCGGAATTTCACCGACTTCATCCAGAAACAATGTTCCCCCACTCGCGGCCCGGAATACGCCGTCCTTATCCATGATCGCCCCGGTAAAAGAGCCCTTCTTAAATCCGAATAATTCGCTTTCAAAAAGATTTTCAGGAATTGCGCCACAATTTATTGGAACAAATGGAGCATCTGCTCGCGGACTGTTCTGGTGAATCGCTCTGGCAACCAGTTCTTTGCCCGTTCCACTTTTTCCGGTAATCAGAATATTCGAGGTGGAGCCGGCGACCTTATCGATCATTTTGTAGACATTTTGCATCGCCGGGCTATCACCGATAATCATATTTTGATTATATTTAGAGTGGATTTCCTGCTTTAAATATTGATTTTCCAGCAGCACCCGCTGCAACTTGCGCATTTTTTTTACCCGCAAAACCACATCATTATAATCAAGAGGTTTCACAAGATAATCTACCGCCCCTTTCCGGAGCGCCTCAATCGCCGTTTCGACTGTCGCCGAAGCAGTGGTAATCATAGTCAGGGTACGGGGACTGATTTTACAGACTTTTCCCAAAACCTGGATACCATCCCATTTGGGCAGCTTAATATCGGCAATCAGGCAATCAAAATTATCCTCCTTTATAAGATTGATAGCCTCTTCACCATCTTCAACGCTGACACAATCGAAACCTTGTTCTATCAGCACCGCAACTAATGAATCGCGAATTTCACGATCGTTATCGGCAATCAATATTCTGCTATTCATAAAAAATCCTCAATTCAAGAGAGTCAATATCATGTTCGAGAGCATTAATTACAAATATCCAACATTCAATTCTCATCATTGGATGAATATAGAGAGCCTCTCCGAGTAAAACAACATGTATTATCAAAATTGATAGTAATTTTCCAATGTAAAATTCTATTGTTTGCCAAATATGAGAATATTGTCAAATATTGCAAACAGGTTCCAAAATCCGGGTACTCTCTTATTCCATCGTCGGAATGTTGGGTTTGTATGTTGTTCCGAAAGCAATTGAAGTATACTTCAAAACAACATTAAAGTCTTGCAGTCGGGCAGTGCACAAATTTTTCGTTGTCAAAACTACACTGATTTCCATTGACTTTATAGAGGATTGAAATTAACTTTCCTAAGCTATTTTTTTAAGATAATTTATGGTACAAAAAGACACTGAAATAGAACATCTTCGTCGAAAAATTCTTGCTAAAGGAGTTCTGCCCCGGCATATTGCTATCATTATGGACGGTAACGGACGCTGGGCTAAAGAGCGGGGATTATTGAGAGTTGCCGGGCACAACGAAGGCATCAATTCCGTCCGGGAGATCACCCGAGAATGCGGAAATTTGGGTATCGAAGTCCTGACTCTATATACTTTTTCCGTAGAGAACTGGTCCCGTCCCAAATCGGAAGTTTCCGCTCTGATGGGCCTTTTACTAAAAACCATCCGGAATGAAGTGAACGAATTGCATAAAAATAATGTCCGGCTATCGATTATTGGACATATTGACGATCTGCCCCGCGGTCCCCTTAAAGGTTTAATGGAAGGCGTCGAAAAAACCAAAAACAACACCGGTCTGAATTTGAATCTGGCATTGAGTTATGGCAGCCGGCAGGAAATTCTTGATGCAGTAAAAAGAATCATTAAGGAAGTCCAGGCGGGAAATCTTGATATTCAGGATATCGATGATACATTATTCTCGAAATATCTCGATACCGCCGGTAAACCTGATCCGGATTTATTAATCCGGACGAGTGGAGAATTTCGCGTCAGCAATTTTCTTCTCTGGCAACTGGCATACACTGAAATCTATGTGACTCCAATTTATTGGCCGGCTTTTCGAACCAAGGAACTTTTAGAAGCTATTGAGAGTTATCAGAAACGTGAAAGACGATTTGGGCGCATAAGCGACCAACTTAACAAAAAGAGAAACAGGAAATAGTCAAGAATGAAATTAGCACGAAATCTATACTCTCTAATAGTACTATGCTTTGCATTATCATCCTTTTCCATCGCCCAGACGCAACAACAAATATCTATCCTTGGCGTTGCGGTAAAAGGCAATAAAACGATCTCGGAAAATAGTATTAAGATTCAATCAGGTATTATTGAAGGCAAAGATATCATTTTCGATGATATTCCACAGGCGATTAAGCGACTCTTCAAGTTAAAAATATTTTCAGATATTCAGATTTATGTCGACAAAGCCACCGATAACGGCTTGTTTCTTATCATTCAGGT
>DPVY01000251.1 GCA_003527965.1 Fidelibacterota bacterium | reverse complement strand
GCCCCATGATTATTCCTGAAGTGGAATCGGCAGCCGGTGTAAGTGATATAGAGGGTAGCCGCCTGGAGGAAATCAATGTTAAGGGCGCCCGGCAAAAAATCAGTGATTCTATAATCGAGAATGTTAGAAAGAAATTGGTAGATCTGAATCTGGGCATCGAAGTGGTTGATTTTAAGATTAAAAAGATAGATTATAACACTGAAGTCCAGAAAAAAGTTTTCGACCGGATGATTTCCGGACAACTCCGGGTTGCGGAAAAATACCGCGCCATTGGGCAGGGTGAAAAACAACGCATTCTCGGCAAACAAGATCAGAAAAAGAAAGAGATTCTATCTCAGGCTTACCTCGAATCTCAAACTATAAAAGGAAAAGCCGACGCCGAAGCTATCGGGATTTACGGAAACGCTTATAACAGATCGACTGATTCCCGGGATTTTTATAAATTTATGCGAACATTGGATGTTTATAAATCGACGATTGATACTTCGACCACGCTGATTCTGTCAACTGACAACGAATTTCTGCAATATCTGAGTTCGCCGAAATAGTCTTGATTGGTTTCTGAAAGATCGATATATAAAGGTAAAAACAGTATGAGCGATAATAATGATTATCGAAGAGGACCGTTGCAAATCAGGTCGACTACCGTCATAGGGGTTCGCCGTGATGGTAAAGCCGCCATGGGTAGCGATGGTCAGGTAACAATGGGTAATACGATTATGAAACACCATACCCGGAAAATCCGGAAAATGTATCATGATCAGATACTGATCGGTTTTGCCGGCGCCACGGCGGACGCTTTTACGCTTTTTGAAAAATTTGAAGGCGAGCTGGAAAAGTATAAAGGAAATGTTCACCGCGCGGCAGTAGAATTGACTAAGATGTGGCGGACCGATAAATATTTGCGACGTCTGGAAGCGCTTTTAACGGTTATGAGTAAGGATACATTATTGCTTATATCCGGAACCGGCGATGTCATTGAACCGGATGACGATATTGTCGCGATCGGTTCCGGCGGTAACTACGCGATTGCAGCGGCCCGGGCTTTGATGAAATACAGCGACTTGTCGGCGTTTCAAATCGTAGAAGAATCGCTTAAAATAGCGTCGCAGATTTGTGTATATACAAACGATAATTTGACAGTGATGGAACTATGAGCAGAGAAGAATTAACTCCAAGAGAGATTGTCAAAGAGCTGGATAATTATATTATCGGCCAGGATAAAGCAAAAAAAGCGGTTGCAATCGCTTTGCGAAACCGCTGGCGTCGTCAACATGTCGAAGGATCTATAAAAGAGGATATCTTACCTAACAATATCATTTTAATCGGTCCGACGGGAGTAGGCAAAACTGAAATCGCCCGGCGCCTTTCCAACCTTGCTCACGCTCCGTTTATTAAGGTGGAAGCATCGAAATTCACCGAGGTCGGATACGTTGGCAGAGATGTGGAATCAATTATCCGGGACCTTGCAAATATTTCTGTGAATATGGTCAAGGCGGAGCGGATTGCAGAAGTCAATGAACAGGCTATAGCCATAGCGAATGAACGGATTCTGGACATCCTTTTACCTCCCCGGGGAACTGCTCATGATTCCGGAACGTCACTGGAGACGAAGGATGAACAGTTTGCGCGGACCCGTGAAAAATTTCGGGATATGTTGGATAGGGGTGATTTGGATAATCGCGTAATTGAAATAACCGTTCATAAAGGCGGCATCCCGATTGCCCAGGTATTCGGTCCCGCCGGGATGGAAGAGATGGGTTTGAATCTGTCGGAGATGCTTGGCAGCGCATTCCCTAAAAAGAAAAAGGTCCAGAAAGCAACGGTTGCCGAAGCCCGTAAAATTTTTACTCAGGAAGAGGCTGAAAAGCTGATTGACATGGAGCGGATTACTCAGGAAGCGATCCGGCGGGTTGAGGAATCGGGGATTGTATTCCTCGACGAAATCGACAAGATTGCTTCCAGCCGCGGTGACAGCGGCAGGGGGCCGGATGTTTCCCGCGAGGGAGTCCAGCGGGATATTCTTCCCATAGTCGAAGGATCAAATGTACAAACCAAATTTGGGGTAGTGAAAACCGATCACGTCCTCTTTATTTCAGCCGGCGCTTTCCACATGACAAAACCTTCAGATCTTATTCCGGAGCTCCAGGGACGGTTTCCCATCCGGGTGGAAATGGATAGTCTTGGGAAAGAAGAGTTTATCAAGATTCTGACGAATCCCCGCAATGCTCTGTTAAAACAATATGCCGCTTTGCTTGAAACAGAAAATGTTGAATTGACTATTGATGATGATGCGGTTGAAGAGATTGCCGGTTTAGCTGCAGAGGTAAATGAAAAAATGGAAAACATCGGAGCGCGTCGCCTGCATACCGTCCTGACAACCTTGCTCGAGGAAGTGCTGTTTTTAATACCGGACAAGTCAATTAAAAAAGTAAATGTGAGCCGTGATATGGTAATAGAGAAATTATCCGATGTGATAAAGGACAGAGATTTAAGCCGCTATATTCTTTAGGAGGATTGAGTGAAAAGAGATTTTATTCATATTACAGATTTTTCGACTGATGAAATCAAGGAAGTCTTGGAATTAACCGCAAAAATCAAAGCCTATGTAAAAGAGGGCAAAGAGTATACACCTCTAAAAGGCGCTAATATGGCGATGATTTTTGCCAAACCGTCCGCACGGACCCGTGTTTCCTTTGAGACCGGAATGTCTCAGCTTGGTGGACATGCCATTTATCTGGGCCCAAATGATATCGGGATCGGCAAACG
>DPVY01000169.1 GCA_003527965.1 Fidelibacterota bacterium | reverse complement strand
TGAAAAAACCTCGGACAAAGAAGATGAAAAGGAAATTGATTGGGAAGAAATACTTCCCAGAAATGATGATTACGTTCCCAAGGAAGAGTTTGACCGGAGTAAAAAGGAATATCGTTTAGTTCAGGTTTCGCCGCGCGGCTTAGTGGATCACCTGTTCGATCAGTTAAAGATGATGAATCTCAAACCTTATGAAGTGCAAATTGCCCACGAGATCATCTGGAATATTGATGAACGGGGCTATCTGACAGCGCCTATTGAAAATATCGCCTACAGTCTGTCGGTAACCGCCGCACAAGTTGAAAGAGTTCTCAAACAGATCCAGCAGATGGATCCGGCCGGCATCGGAGCCAGAGATTTACGGGAATGCCTGCTGATACAGCTTCGGCAGATGAAAGGAGTTGAAGATTCGATCCTTATCATAAGGGATCATTTTGACGATTTTGCCAATCGTCGCTTTCCACAGATAATGAAAAGTCTGGGGTGGGAGAAAGAACGGATTCAGCGGGTTCAGGATACAATTGTGAAATTGAATCCGCGCCCCGGCAGCAGTTTAGCGGCTGCGGATTCGAATTATGTGGTACCGGATTTGACAGTTGAAAAAGTCGGTGATAATTACGTTGTGGAAGTAAATGACACCAGACTGCCGGAATTGCGGATCAGCTCCAGCTATATGCAGATGATATCTAATGGTGAGAAACTCAATTCCGAAACTAAAAATTATCTGAGAAAAAAAATCGATATGGCAAAGTGGTTTATCCAGGCGATACATCAGCGACGTCTGACGATGATTAGAGTAATGAAAGCGATTATCAAACGCCAGAGCGATTTTTTTGAGGACCCCCGGAATCCGTTAAAGCCCATGATTCTTAAAGATATTGCCGAAGATGTCCATATGGATATTTCGACAATTAGCCGGGTTTCCAATGGTAAATACGTTCAGCTCTACTCCGGAATTTACGAATTGAAATATTTTTTCAATGAAGGGATGATGGATAACAGCGGTGAAGAGGTCTCAACCAGAATTATCAAAAAAAAATTAAATGAAATTATTGAGTCGGAAGATAAACAAAAACCCTATAGTGACGATACTTTGGCAAAGTTGTTGAAAAAAGAGGGTTATCCGATAGCCCGCCGAACGGTGGCAAAATATCGGGAACAATCAAGAATTCCCGTCGCACGATTGCGGCGAAGTATTTAAAAGGAGGCTGAAATGGGTTTGAAAAAAGTAAAAATTGGCGATAGTGAATTTGAGGTATCATCGTCACAAACCTGGATGTTTGTGGCAGTGCTGCTGCTTATTGCCGTTGTAATTACCGTGGCGATGTCGTTTTATACGATCGACGCCAATGAAAACGGGGTTGTCTTGCGGTTTGGGAAATATTATAAAACAACCTACCCCGGACTTCATCTCAAACTACCCTGGGGAATCGATAAACTGTACAAGGTCAGGGTCGGTTATCAATGGAAAGAAGAGTTTGGTTTCCGGACGGCTCGTCCGGGTGTTAAGACAATCTATTCCAAGAACCGGTTTACCGATGAATCCTGGATGCTCACCGGCGATTTGAACATTGCCGATGTACAATGGATTGTTCAATACAAAATTAAAGATCCCTTTAAATTCCTTTTTAATGTTCGGGAACAGAGCGGAACAATCCGGAATGTAGCTGAAGCGGCGATGCGTTTTATAGTCGGCGACCGATCATTTCAGGAAGTCTTACAATCCGACCGCCGGATGGTTGCGCGCCTGGCTCAGGAATATATGCAGGAGACTTTGAACCAATATAATATGGGGGTCAATATTGAATTGGTGCAGCTGATTACAGTTCAACCACCGGGACCGGTTTTTGATTCCTATAATGAAGTCAACCGGGCGAAGCAGGAGCAGGAAACAGCTATAAATGAAGCAAATCAGGTGTATAACAAGGAGATTTTCCGGATTCAGGGCGAAGCTGACCGGATGATCCAGGAAGCGCGGGGATATAGTATTGACCGGATTAATCGGGCCAGTGGAGATGCCAAGCTTTTTACCTCCGTATTTAATGAATACCAGAAAGCGAGAGAGGTTACCCGACAGCGCCTGTACCTGGAAACCATGGAAAAAGTAATGCGGAGCGTGGATGAAAAAATATTAATAGATAAAGAGGTGAAGAATCTTATACCGCTTCTGAATCTTAGCGGGAAGGAGATGACCAAATGAAAACGAGTAAAATCTTTTTACTGATAATTTTAATCTTGGTTGTTCTATTCATCGTTACGGGTGTTTTTATTCTTGATGAAACCCAGCAGGCGATTATTACAAAATTTGGAAAGCCTGTCGGGCTCCCGATTACATCTGCAGGTATTCATTTGAAAATGCCCTTTATCCATAAAGTGATTGTTTTTGAAAAGCGTACTCTGGAATGGGATGGTAATCCTCAGGAAATTCCAACCAGCGATAACAAATTCATCTATATCGATACCTTTGCCCGGTGGCGGATTTGCGACGCTCTGGCTTTTTATAAAAGCAACCGCAGTGAAATGGTCGGTTATTCCCGGCTCGATGATCTTCTCGATGGCGCTGTCCGCGATGAAGTGGCGAACCATTCGTTACCGGAAATCGTCAGAAGCTCCGAGCGCCCCATGATTATTCCTGAAGTGGAATCGGCAGCCGGTGTAAGTGATATAGAGGGTAGCCGCCTGGAGGAAATCAATGTTAAGGGCGCCCGGCAAAAAATCAGTGATT
>DPVY01000167.1 GCA_003527965.1 Fidelibacterota bacterium | reverse complement strand
TTAAATGCTTTAATCCAAAAAAATTAATTTACAGTCCCGACGAAGTCGGGATCTATGTTTAATATTCTTAGCGACTTAGTGCCTTCGCGGTAAAAATGTTTGAATAATCTAAGTTAAGAGAACCACCCTACGATTCTAAGGCATTTGATCCAGGTGATGCCCTTTCTCATAGGCTTTGTACTTGTGTCTCCGCTCTCGTGGTGACGCAGTCATTTTGCCTACGATACTAAAGTCTCTGCCCTGATTATAAAATCCTTACTCGCTACAAAACCCCAGCTTTGTAACGGAATTTACGTCTCTTGTATACATTCCCAAGCTGGGGCTTGGGAACGAGCAGGGTTACGGAGTTTGGTGTATTTTAACGTATCAAAACCATCGGCGTTAAATCTGTGTCCCGGGTTTTGCGTTCAAATCTATCACGCCGCTGCGTTTAAAAATATTTTTCCTTTTTTGGTTCTGCCTGCCCTTTAAGATACGGAGCAAATTTTATAGGGACTTGCCCCGTTGAATAATACTATTCTACTGATGAACGATCATTTCTAAGATCGTTATTCTACGGGGCTTGTCCGGTGTTTGGGTACTTGCTCTAACGAAAAGCCCTTTTCATATATATCACGCACCGGCTTTTCAGCCATTAAACCGGCAAAGCGTCTATACAAACTTTCGGCAAAGAGATAATCCAGGTGAGCATTACTATCCGGGGAAAATCCCATAACAGACTCCCACACTTCTTTGCTTTCCATGCAAAAATAGATGAATGGTGGATTAGCGGGTTGAACCAGCTTGTCGTAGATCAACTGATACATGGGAACCCGCACAGGTCTTGCATAGCGCATTTTACCATCCATTCCGTGAATCATTTCACCAAAAGGCAGTATTGAAGAGGGATAGCGTTCGATCATTTTCTCTTTCATCGACGGCGGAAAGCGCAGAGAACCCATACTGATCCAGGCTATTTTTTCGGGCATAATATACAGATACAACTCATCAATCAACCGGCTATACAGATCTTCCCAATCAGGATAGTGCAAAACCGGATCCAGATGAAATGCCAGCATAAATCCGGCTTCTGCCGCTCGCTTTGCCGCAGTCAATCGATTCATTAGAGACGCGGTGTTTAATTCTTCATGGGTAATAATATCCTGCGGGTTAATTGACCAGGCCAGCACGGTGCGCCCGTTATGAGCAATCCCCAAAAGTTCATCAATATTTACTGTTTTACTTTTCAATTCCAGTATGGCGTTGGGAATTTTCGCAAATATCCTGATTGCTGCCCCTGCAAACAGCCGCGATCCGGGCAATGCCATGCTGTCGCCCAACTCGCCTGTTCCGATTCGAAAAAACCGCTCCGGCTGAAGCGCAATTTTTTGCGTCAACTCATCGAAAATTTCATCAAAATTAGTAAATAGAACAGTTGCCGGCTGATTCAGATAAAATTGCAGAATACAATAAACACAATTCAGGGGGCAATTCAGGGTCTGATTGATGACCTGGTAATTACAGCACAGATAACTTTCAGCCGTCCCCGGGCACCCCTTCACTACATCGCCTTTGGAGCGGGTCAGATACAAAATATTTTTCGGATCCCTACCCTGAATATCGACACCGATATCATAATTATCCGGTACAATCCGCTGAATACGCCGGGGATAGCTGCTCAATATTTCTTCCGTGACAGGATCCAATAAAGACGATTTTGAAATAAATATTTGTTGAAAACGCCCATTTTGATTCATCTATAATCGATCCAGCAATCTACGGATTTTCTCAATCCGGGCATCTTTTAAGTAATCGCAGAGGCTCTCAATGTCACGGCTGTTTCTAAGGCGGCAGAATAAGTTAATCTCTTTTTTCTCAAAAGTCTGGTCGTAGTCAATCTGCATATTGGGCGGTATTCCCAGTCGTTTTATTCCCTGATCTATCATTGCTTTATGGGCTCCGAGTTGTGGAAACCGTCTTAGAAAAACGGCGGTTCGGATGGCCGACAGCGAATTCCGAACTTCCGGGTAATCTGCCAACCAATATTGATCCAGATTCAGCTCACTGCTAATCGTTTTAAAATCAGAATGGTCTCTCTTACTAATTTCTGTCAAATGAACAACCAGTTCTTCCAATACACTCAAAGTCGGACGCAAAGCCAGCAGATTTTTGACAATCTTTAAATCCGCCGGTGAGATATTCGCTAATAATATCCAGGTTTTCAGAGGAGCTTTTTTTAAAATCAAATATTCCCGGACCGGCTCTTCAAGGCCGGTTATTTGGCGGTATTGCTTAATGAATTTAGAGTTGGGCGTGATTTTCAACGCCGGCAGCAAACGCCCTGCGATCCGGTTTTCGGAGATATGTTGATCTTCTGCAAGTACGAGCAGCCGACCAACTTCGACAGGTGAAAAACCGCCATCACTTAGCCGGACTTCTATGAGTATAATAAATAATTCGGTAATATCAATATCTTCACAAACAGAGTACGCTGCTATTGAAACATCCGGCTGCTTTAGATTTTGGATAGTGTCAAATCCGTAGATTATGCGGTATTTATCGCCAGCAAATTGAACCAGCACCAACCGATTAAGTGGTAAAGAAAAGTCCGTCCTGTTATTTTCCCGACGACCAATAAAAATATCAAAAGTCTTATCGCCCTTATCAATCTGATTGGGGCTCAGAATGACCGGCTTTATGGACGGCATCGAGTTTACTCCGATATTCACTTAATTTACCTGCAAATATATTAGGAAGATCGTGACGCTTACGACGCCCGGTTTCCAAAATTGTGAGTTTTTTGATAATCTCTTTTAGCACCAGTTCACGTTGTGTCGGCGTCAATGCTAAATCATCTTTTAATAATTTCTCAAGCGCCTGAATCCGGTAACGATCCATGCCCCAATACTGACGGGAGAGCTGATCGGAATGTCCGCCGGTTTTGACAATCAATTTTTCCGGAATGAGGGCAATCTGATATTTAGATGCAATCCGCAGCCAGAGATCGTAGTCCTCACAAACCGGCAAATTTTCATCAAATACACCTACATCATTAAACACTCTCTGATGAACCAGCACCGCCGAAGGGCTGACAATGCACAGTGGCAGGCATTGCGGAAATATCCATCCGGAATACTTCTGATGCTTCTTCATGGGGTTGACATAAATGCCCCGGCGAATCCATTTCTCATCGGTTTGAACGATTAATATTTCGGGGTTTTCCCTCAGATATTGCATCTGCCTTTCCAGTTTTTCAGGCAGCCAGTAATCATCGGAATCAAGAAAAGCCACCCAGGTACCTTCTGATTTTTCCAGACCAAAATTCCGGGCAGAGGAAACTCCGCCATGCAATTTAGAAAAGTAACGTATTTTTTCGGCAAATTTTGACAAAATCCTGCTGGTATTATCCGTCGAACCGTCATCTACGACAATTAACTCAAAATTTTTATAAGTTTGGGCTAAAACAGATTTTATCGCACGCTCCAGTATCTTGCCCCGGTTATAGGTCGGAATAATAACTGATATACGTCCCGGATCATCCATAATTAACTCTAATTTGTAACTGTTTCTATCAAATCTACAAGGGTTTTTAATTCTATTGCCAGTTTATCGGCTACACGGCTAAGATTTCTATGAAATTTAAATATTGACGATAATTCTGCGTTATCAGAAATCACTTTCAACGCACAAAAAGGAAGCGCCAATTCCTGACAAAACACGGCTACCCAATATGCTTCCATGTCGACCAGTTGTGCTCCTGTTTCCGCAATAATGGTTCTTTTCCCTTCGGCTGATGTTACCGCCGTACCGGAAGTGTATAAAATCCGCCGACTCCAATCGTTGGGTAAATCATCCATAATCGGGGCATATTCGCCTAAGAGATCGGATCCCGATAATCCTTTGCCGCCGGCTTTTACAAAGATCCGGGGAAATACAATATCATTAATAGTTATTGAATTATCCAGGGCGCCGGCTGTTCCGGCATTAATGACCATCCAGATTGATTTTTCCCGGATAAGATTTTCGACATAGACCTGATCATTTTTAAAACCGATGGAAATTTTATTAAAATTCAAATTTACCTTTTTACGGGATATATAGCGGGACTCTAAATATTGTCGAATAGGGTTTAATTCTTTAGAAAGGGCTGATAGAATTAGAATGTTTAGCACAAATCAGTTTTTTACTTTTTTGTTTCCGATGCGTCGGTCTTTTTAATAATATTTCGCCAGGTTTCACCATCTACTATTTTATACCATCCGCAACTGTTACAAATTTTAAAATAGGTTGTTTTACTAAAATATGATTTTTTCCGGTAGACAATATCACTGGAACATTCTTCACATTTCTCGACAACATTCGCATCGTGCGGCTGGGTATGTTTTTTTTTCTTGCTAACATTGAATTTATCAGTCATCTGAGTTTATCTCCACCCAATTAATTAAAAATATTGCAGGTTTCATTTTAAACACCATCTGCTTGTTTATAAATAGCGAACCGGTGCTGTTCTACACTATACTAAAATTCCTATATCTTGAGCGGATTGTCAAGGATTTCTTTCTACCTGTGTTTTCTTTGTCAGTCATTTTTCTGAACAGGTGAAAATAATTAAAGAATATATTGGCTGAAACATCCGCTAAAAGCACAACGTCGTTGCAAAATGCTTCTCAATGTTGTAAATTTTCGCGCTTTTTCACTGCCACCCTAGCTCAGTTGGTAGAGCAGACGATTCGTAATCGTCAGGTCGGCGGTTCGACTCCGCCGGGTGGCTCGTCCAAGAGTTCTGTAAGAAACAGGTCCTTTAAAGCATTTCAGCCTTTAAAGACCAGTGTAAAACTAATATGATTATCGCGGCTGTCTGTGTATTTTCATTGATAAAGTCCACAGGATTAATAGAGCCGCCAGCACCATCATAGCAACTCCGGAAACAGCGCTGCCCTGAAAAAATTCACCAATTCCAAAAAATATCAGAATCGGGACGAAAATTACACAAAAGATTCTTAAGGCTTTTCTCTTGATTCGCCGCTTATGTTTTCCGTGATGAGACATTTTACACCTCCCGGCAATAAAACAACGGAAAAACTATTCGTTAACATTCGTTGCTTTGTAATTTATAAAATGATATTCACAATTCCACAACATTTATTTTACCATGTGCAGCGAATATCCTGGAAATTATGAAAATAAATCACTATAATTGGTTCAAAGATAAAAAGGAGGAAGCGATGTATCAAAAAGTGCTATTCCCTTTATTTTACTACCTGGGCATTCTCAGCGTTGTCATGGGGATTTTGTCAAAACTATTTTGTTTTACGATTTTTGACTTGAGACCATCCCGTTATCTTTTATTTGCCGGCATCTGTGTGCTATATGCCATTGCCGGTATTCTTTATCATTGGATTTGCCAGGAAAAATCCTGAAATAGCGATCGTTTTATCCGGAATATCTACGGGATCTGTTCCTGAAAATTCTTATATCTTGCTTTTATCTCGGATATATAGCTGCCCGCAGGCGGCAGCAATGTCTAATCCTTTGCTTCTTCTGACTGTCACGGCAAAGGGAGCCTGGTATAAATCTTTAAGGAAATTATTCAATTTATCTTCAGAGGGAGTTTTATAAAGTAAAAATTCATTCTGATTATAGGGAATAATATTCAATTTGCAGGGGATTTGCCCCAACATTTTGATAAGCCGCCGGGCGTCCTGAGGCGTATCGTTGAAGTCTTTAATCAGGATATATTCAAACGTAACCCGGCGTTTGCTTCTATCCGTATAATATTTAACAGCCGCCATCAGTTCCCAAAGGGGATGTTTTAGATTGACCGGCACAAGTTCATCCCGCTGGGCGTCGGTGCTGGCATTCAAGGATATAGCCAGTTTAAACCGATGTCCTTCATCGGCAAAACGGTGAATCGCCGGAATAATTCCGGCAGTGGAAATTATTATTCTGCGCGCAGCGATCTCCTGCCCCAATTCACTATTCAGAATTGACGCCGCCTTGATCACATTATCATAATTTAAAAACGGTTCTCCCATCCCCATAAAGACTATATTCGTCGCTTTTTTCTGCTGATCCTGTTGGATTAACAGCAGTTGATCCACAATTTCACCGGCGGTCAGGTTTCGTTTAAATCCCATTATCCCGGTGGCACAGTAGGCACAGCCCACCGGACATCCCACCATTGTGGACAGACACAAGGTGATGCGTTTTCCTTCGACCATATAGACAGCTTCAACGGCGTTACCGTCAGAGAGACGGAATAAATATTTTACGCTTTGATCGGTTTTCGACCGAAACCGGGTGTCGAT
This sequence comes from Fidelibacterota bacterium, assembly GCA_003527965.1. GTDB lineage: Bacteria > Fidelibacterota > UBA2242 > UBA2242 > UBA2242 > DPVY01. The sequence goes on along the minus strand of DPVY01000167.1, from coordinate 1,739 downwards.
TTGCAGCATTGAGACAGATGCCATCTGTGCTAATTTATTCCGGAGACTCTTTGACAGATCCGACATCTCTTCAAAACTTCGCACGCCCCTTTGATACATCCAGCGGTAAATCTGTTTTGCCCGGAAGGGGCTTTCACCAATTTCGGCAACCCAATTTTCTAATTCCGGCAGTGTCAGCCCTTTTATGTTCTTTTCATCCATTTGCAAATTTCCCTTATTCCGGATATTAACACGCAAAATTAATCTTTTCCCCGATGAACATGAAACAAATAATGAGTATTGCAAATAATTATCGGCACAAATATTTTTATTCCGCAAAACCGTTTTGCAGTTGTTGGAACACAAGGTTAACTTACCGATTGTTTCTTTTATATCAATTAACCTGCAGGAGTACGGAAAATGAATTATATCTGGTTAGCTCTCATGGCCATTTCCCTGATCGTCGGCGCTATTAACGGTCAGTTGGAAGCGGTAACCACCGCAGCCGTTAATTATGCCGGTATCGCCGTCGAAATTTCCCTGGGGCTTATCGGTATCATGGCATTCTGGCTTGGGATTATGAAAATTGCCGAAGAGGGTGGCATTATCAGACTTCTTTCCCGGGCCATCCGTCCGATTGCAAAATTTCTGTTCCCCGACATCCCGCCCGACCATCCCGCAATCGGCACTATGCTGATGAATATTATCGCCAACTGGCTTGGACTTGGGAATGCCGCCACTCCACTGGGATTGAAAGCCATGAAAGAATTGCAAAAACTAAATAAATCCAAAGATACGGCAACAAACGCCATGGTCGTATTCCTGGCATTGAATACCGCCAGTATCACTTTTATTCCCATGACGGTTATTGCCGTGCGGGCCAAACTGGGTTCGGCGAACCCCTTCGAGATTATCAGCACGGCGGTCTTTGCCTCTACCTGTGCCACGATAACCGCCGTCACCGCCGCGAAATTGTTACAGCGTTTACCGGGAATTCGCAAAAGTGACCCGAATCGTCTTCCGGAGATAACCGAAGAAGGAGGCGACAATGCTTAATTCCTTAGCAACCACAGTCGCCGATACCGTTCAGCAGGTTAGCCAGGTCACCGCCGCGTCAGAGTCACTGTTTGTCACAATTATGAAGGGGTTTTCCAATCTGGCAGTGCCGGTAATTCTTTTCGTTGTGGTCGTCCTCGGATTCGCAAAAAAAATCAAGGTCTACGAAACATTCATCGACGGCGCCAAAGAGGGCTTCAGCGTGGCGGTAAATATCATACCATACCTGGTTGCAATTTTAGTCGCTATCGGCATGTTCAGGGCCTCAGGCGCGATGGGCTACTTTATTAAAATATTATCTCCATTGACCAACCTGATCGGCATGCCGGCGGAAACTCTGCCGGTCGCCTTGATGCGTCCCCTGTCCGGCAGCGGTTCTCTTGGTCTGGTAACGGAACTAATGACCAAGCACGGTCCCGACTCATTCATCGGCAGGCTGGCGTCCACCATGTTTGGCAGCACTGAAACCACTTTTTATGTGATTGCGGTTTATTTTGGATCTGTTGGCATTCGCAAGTCCCGTCATGCTATTGCATCGGGACTTATCGGCGATCTGGCCGGTTTGCTTATGGCGGTTTTTATCTGTCAGATCGTTTTTGGGTGAAAATCATTATCCCATAGCTATGGAACTTTACTTTTTGGAGTTAAAAAAATAGAAACAAATAAGGTAACTACTCAGGCCCAAACATGTCAGGTTTTATAAT
>DPVY01000168.1:509-2526 GCA_003527965.1 Fidelibacterota bacterium | reverse complement strand
GGCATTGCTGCTACAGATTCGGTAACGAGATCGGGCTCTTTCTTCGGCGGTTCGGAATTATTTATTTGAAAAAGATCCGCGGTCTCTTTTACAGTTGGTGTCGGTTGTTTCGGTATATTGGCATACGCCGGAGTCTTAACAGTATTAAGAATTTCCTCCACCGTCACGGTGGAATGCATTGCGCCCATTCTCAACAATGTAAATTCAAGATGCATACGGTGGTTTAGCGATGTTCTTAAATTTATCTGTGCATCTGAGATTATTTTAATTAAACGCAGCAGATCACCGCTCTGCCATTTCTTTGCCTCTTCGGGGTAACGGGATTTAACATTATCGGGGAGATCCAACATATCGACGGAATTTGTTGTATTGGCGATGAGTATATTTCTGAAATGTTCGGATAGACCACTTAAAAATTCGGCAATATTAATACCGTCGTCGATTATTTTGCCCGCCAGAATAAGCAGGGATTTTTTATTGTTTTGAAATATTTCATTGCCAATTTCAATATAAAACTCATAATCGATCAGACTGAGAATTTTTCGGGCTTCAGAAATAATTATTTCCTGACCGGAGAATGCAATCAACTGATCCAGCAGACTCTCGGCGTCCCGCATCCCGCCTTCGGCTTTTTTGGCAATCAACATTAAAATATCATCGGTTATCTTAACGCCTTCCTGCTCGGCAATCGTTTTTAAATGGGCAACGATTTTGGCAATGGGAATCCGATGAAAATCGTAGCGCTGGCAGCGCGATATAATTGTAGCCGGTATTTTTAGTGGCTCCGTAGTCGCAAAAATGAATATTACATGTTCCGGCGGTTCCTCCAGAGTCTTTAAAAGAGCATTGAACGCCTCTTTTGTAAGCATATGGACTTCATCAATGATGAAAATACGGTATTTCGAACCGGTCGGTGGATATTTGACATTTTCACGAAGATCACGTATCTGGTCAATACCACGGTTTGAAGCGCCGTCAATTTCCAGTACATCAATACTTCTTCCGGTTGTAATTTCAACACAATTCCGGCAAACGTTGCAGGGGTTGTGTTCTTTTTGATCTGTACAGTTCAGACTTTTCGCCAGAATACGCGCCGTAGATGTCTTGCCTATTCCCCGGGATCCTGTAAAAAGATAGGCGTGGGAGATGCGGTCATTTTTCAAGGCATTCTGTAAAGTGACACAAATATGCGACTGTCCGATGACTTCATCGAAGCGTTGGGGTCTGTATTTGCGGGATATTACTTGGTAACTCATAATTAAAAATTGGCTATGCACCAGGCATCGAATCTGTTGATAACAACTCTGTTTTGACTGTTTGCTCGCTTTCTGTAATCCTGCGGCACATAAAATAATCGGTTGCCGCTGCTCCCTTCCAGGCCTGACGGGGTTTACCAACTTTTCATTGCGCAGAATGGAAAGTGTCATCGCCACATATCATCACAAAGCAGCTAGAACATAACCCTCCGCCTGGCATCCACCCTGCTGTAGCGGTTTGCAGGTTACAGGGCACCGCTAGCTCCCCATGTAGCATAGCCAAATTGTCAAATTCATCAAAAATCAGTGGAGCTGATGGGAATCGAACCCACGACCTCAGCATTGCGAACGCTGCGCTCTCCCAGCTGAGCTACAGCCCCATATCAAAAATCCCGGTTCAAAGTTAAAATAATTCAGGCTAGTTTCAAAAGAGTAATTTCTACTATTTTCTTTTAATTATTTTCTTTTTATGTTTTTAGGTTCACTGGATTTTTTGGTGGAGAAAATAGTTTTTACATTAATTGGCGGTAGATGCCTAAAGAAAAAAATCGGTATCTACTCAGCCGCAAACATGTCAGGTTTTATAATTTTCTTTTGGTAACAGAGTTTTACTTTGTAACTTTTCACATCACAACCCCGAGACGAAAATATAAACATTAACCACTCAATTTATTGAGTGGATTTGATGCTTCCAACAATACAAACCGAATTTATTCGGTGAGTACCCCGACTAAAGTCAGCAATTTTTTCACCATAGTAAA
>DPVY01000168.1:0-126 GCA_003527965.1 Fidelibacterota bacterium | reverse complement strand
TAAATAATGGCGGTAACAAAAATCTATTGGAAACCGATGAATCGGTTATTGATTTAGTGGTTTGTCATACCCCCCGAATAAATTCGGGGGTTGTCTCAAATATACATTCCCCGTAGTCCCGACCTA
>DPVY01000340.1 GCA_003527965.1 Fidelibacterota bacterium | reverse complement strand
AATGGAATGCGGTCGAAGACTCGAATTCAATATTCTGTTTAATTTTTGATCCCTTTGAAGTACATCTATTTTCTTCGACCGATAATCAGTCATAACTTTTTTATACTGTAATTTTTGAGATTCAGATAATTTGGCATTGTGAATATGCTGATTAAATGTATGCTGTAAATCCTTTTTTACCGTAAACACCCGGTCGTCAATTTCTTTGTGCAATACTTCCGCTAATTTATCTTTCAATCCGGCTCCTCGATGTAAATTCTTGTACTTTTCCATAAATTGCTTTTGATTGCTGTATTTTTCCGGATCTATGGTTTTCAAATAGAAATACAATTCCGATAAATCGTTTGGCGTTGGCGATCCCGTTCCCGCAATAAAATACTCCATATTGGAAGCCAGATCCGAAAGTCCTTTACTCATACCGCTTGTGCCCCGCCCTTCTCTTTGGGTTGATTTGTGTGCCTCGTCCACTATCATCATATCAAACCCGGCGTTCTTTATTATATCATGGTCAAATAAATACTTTTCCTTATTTACCAAAATAATAGTATTTGGATCGCCATTATATAACTTCTCTCTCGTTGCCTTGTTTGTTGAATCCACTATTACAACATTAAAATCTGAGAATTTCTTAACCTCATCACTGAAATTCGGCATCAACTTCTTAGGCATACTAATAACAGTTTTAGGCATTTTACCCGTCTTTTCTTTTATTGCAGCTATGCTCGAAATGTAACTTAAAGATTTGCCGGTTCCAGCCTCGTGGTTCAAATAAACCCGCTTTTCCTTCACTACAAGCCTTGCCGCCGCCTGCTGATGCGGTGCTAATACTATCTTCTGTGACACGCCGTTTTTGTCTGGCGGTAAATATGGCCTTAGACCTTCCGGCAGGTAATTATCAGTATTTGCCTTACCCGCTTTTATATCAGCTACGCTTACCGCCCCATATTCTTTTGCTATCACTGGCTTTTCCTTTATCAGTTTTTCAAATACACTCGGTCTTATTACCATTTTGTAGCCATTATCTAATCTTGTTATATAAGCATCGGACTTATTCAATCTAAGTTTATCTCTTATACTATTCAGTTTTTGCCTGCTGTTTGAATTGTATTCAATATTCCGTTTCTTGTTCTCGAATTGATATAGCAACTCCGCCATCTGGTTCAGCGATCCTTCCGCCTGTCCGTAGTTTTCGTATGCACGTTGGATATACTGCAATGCCGTTGCGTTTGCCTGTACTCGGTCTCCAAACAGCGCATCTTCGCCCTTGCCAAATTCCTTTATCCTTTGCGCCCTATTTAGATATTTATCACCGTTGTCCATGCCCTGCTTTGCTATTTTCTGTCCCTCTTTTTCTATATAATTTTTTAAGCCGCTTATTTCCTTTGTGTAACCTTCTTTTCCCATGCTGTTTTCAAAATAGTAGTTCATCAATACCGCCGCATTACCCGATCCAAGCGTTTTATACCTATCCATATCAATTATACTGCTGCCGGTTGCTTCACCGGTTATACCGGTCATTGCCTCGAACCCACCTTTTCTAATATTCTGTGCAATAGTCTCCGATCCGGTTCCTTTGCCTACTATTTCTTCACCGTTCTTATCAATTCCGCCCCTGGTATTGATAATCAACCGGTAATGATCTTCGATTTCCATTTCAACCGCTTTTTCATCTGTTAATACCTGCCGTATTTCGTCAGCGCTCATCGGCTTGATCTCGACAACATCGGTTCCGCCCTTGTATTTACCGCCTTGCTTCAATATTTTGGATAATACACTTTTTTCACGTTTATAGGCTTTTATCTGGTAATGATATTTCAGGAACTCCTCAGCGTTCTCTTTGATTATTTCACGGAGTTGTTTCTTTTCAACCGGCATATCAGTAACGTCCCTGTCACTGCCCAGCATCGCCTCCTTGGCTTCGCCTATTACTTCGTCAATCGCTTTGTCACGTTCGGTCTTGATACGATTGAATTGTTTTAATCGCTCAATATTGCGTTCCCGTTTATCGGCTATTTTGGATATATCCCGTTCAATCTTCGACTTTTCCTCTCTTGTCACTTCCGTCTCAATACCAAGTTTTGAACGTATTTTTTCGTGCATCTCGGTTTTTATCTCTTTTTGCTTTCTCTCAATTTCCTTTTTCCTCTCCATTGCATTCAACCGTTCTTCTTCATTCATTTCCGGCTTTTCCTTCTCCGGTTTCTTTTCTTCTGTATCCTTTTTACCCTCTTTTTTTGCCTGTAGTACCTTATGCGTCAAACCGCTGTGATGCGGCGCCCACGCTACCGTTGCCGTCCCGTCTTTATGAGGTACAATTAATATTGCTCTACCATGTGAAGGGCTTGATTCGTCAGAAATACGAATCCATCGAGAGCCAGCATATTTTCTTTGCAAATTTGATGACCAGGACTTCATAATATATTTTATTTTCTTCTCTTTAATCCTATTCTCATAATCCTTTACCCTTACAATCTTACCAGTCTTCGTTGCTCTTGTATGCGCCTTCACGTGAGATTTGAATAAATAACGGATGGATTTTTTAATACTTCGTCCTGATAGTATGTGGTCAATATAAATACGCTCGTTTTTACCAGCCATAGGCATATATTCATCATCTTTAAATATAATCCGATAAATCGGTTTTATGCCGGGTTTGGTTTTTTCAACTTTGTAATTACTTGTTTTCAAACACACATCAATAAATTCTTTGACATTGTTATACGTCTTGCCATTATATTTAATTTTGTGAGGTTTTTGAATTTCACTTAAAGCATTTTCCAATAGATATTTATTGTGTTGCTTTTCTTTTTCTGCTTTCCCCGCCTCTAAATATTTAGAGTATTTCCCCATACCGACATATTTAATCAATGTTTGCTTAGTTCCTTTCTGCGTAGAGGGCAATTTTATTCCCGTCAATTCCGTAAACCATGCTCGATATTTCTTGTTTTGCGAATGCAATAGTCCTGAAAATATTTTATCACACTTCTTTTTGTTCACGGCATTAATAAAGTCTGTCGCTTCATTCTTAAATCTTGTTTTAGCGTCATCTATTACTTTAATCTGTTTTTCCTTGCTTAGTTGTTTAAATCTCGGCTCGTTCATTTGATGCTTAACATTTTCAAAACTTTGTTTAGCGAATTTGTCCGCAAGATTCATTTCCCGTTTCTGCTTCACATTCTCATAATCCT
>DPVY01000120.1:1192-5728 GCA_003527965.1 Fidelibacterota bacterium | reverse complement strand
GGTCATTTAAAAAACATTATTCTCTATATCGGAATTTGGGTACCCAAGTTTTTTCTGTACATTTTTTATGTTATTGTTTAAATTCCATGTTCATATTAGATATTTGAGATTAAGTACGGTTGTTGATATTTAAGGAAATTCAGCGTCTCTATTCAACACCGAATCACGGCAGACACCGGAAATCCCCGTAATATTTTGGGCGGAACCAATTGCAGAAGGAACATAAAATGAGTGCGGCTATCTACTTTATCGCCGGCAAGGACAATCCCAACGGATTAAACCAACTACGCCAGGTAATTCTTAAAACAGTGGAAAATACCGATGACGATACTCATATTATCATCGGATCTGAAGGAAATATCGATTTAATACCGGATTTCCCCGCCACCTTTATGAACCGAATTCATAAAATCCACGGCGATTATAAAAATTTATCCGACGCAATTTTGAGAGCGGATGAAGAACTTCAACTGAGCTGCGACCTGTTGTTCTTACATACTCCCGGAGATGATATTGATATCAATCGCGATTGTATAGATACTTTTATCAGGTATCATAAATTGACGAAAGCCGGCTTTATAATTAGCGACCATTGGGAATATATTGACGATAAACCCGGTGCCAAACCGGTTTTACAGAAATTGAAACCCGGTCATGATCCGTCAAATATCATTATTCCCGGTAGAATGAATAATCCGGCTCTGTTCTGCCATGGTTCCTTAATTGCCGTCGCGAAAGAGTATCTTAATTCCCGTGTTTTTGATAGGGAGGTTAATTACGGAACGGACTATGCTGTTCGGATGGGCGTTCTTGCTCAGAATGGTACAATCTTTACTATTCCGAAACCGCTTTATACATTTCGCCGGGGCGCGCCATATTATCCGGGAACAGGGTTACAGAAGCAGTTTGAAGCCGCCAGCCATATTAAAACCAGCGGGCATTTTTCTTATACACAAGATTTGGCTCGTTTTGAGTGGGGTCCGATAAGTTTCCAAAAATATTTAAAGGATATCGGCGCATTTTTGCCGGACTCCTATTTTACCCGCAAGGTTCCGGTTGACCCGACACTGGGAAACGGAATTTCATTTGTATTGCCCACGTATAATCGCGCCAGTTTGATTCATTATGCCATTGAATCGATAATCGAAATACGAAAAAAAGTCGATACATTTATACCCATTGAGCTAATTATTGTCGATAATGGCAACGACAACACACCCAATATTGTGGCGCCCTATGTCCAGCAATATCCGGATTTGGTAAAATTTTACAAGGTGTTCGGAATGACTCTGGGAGGCGCCCGCAATTTTGGCGTTCATCGCGCCCGGAACCGAATTGTCGGACAGCTGGACTCTGATGATGTGCTGATTGGCGACCCGGTTACCAATATTCTCAGGCAATTTGAACGCAGTGGTGCGGCTGTGATTATCGGTATCTATCAGACTGCGGCCCGAAATTCTGATACCGGCGAGCTTACGCTTGACAATCAGATTATTACGCATGACGAGTATTTATGTAATCAGAAGAACCCTTTATTGCAGATGTGTATTCCCGGGCCCGGCGCTCCGAGATATTATCGTAAAGAAGCCATATTGGCTTCCGGCGGTTTTCCTGATCTTTTATATGGTGAAGATGCGGCGCTTTCTGACCAGATGTTGAAGCAGGGCTTCATCATTGAACGCAACCTTGAGGAAGCAAATTATATTGCTGTCCGGCACAGCGCTAACACGGATAGTGAAGAGCTGGGCTCCGATATTCTCTTACGGAAAAATTTCTCAAAATATTCCTTTAAGATTTCAATTATCGAGGAATTAAAGCATTTGGTTCTGAGTAACACATACTATCATAAATACAATAACCGGGTTGGATTTTAATTAATAACCGTCAACCGGATTTGATTTTATAATGCCGTTAACCGACCACCAATTAGAAGATTCCGATCTGTTACCTTTTATGAACCGACCCTGCCGTGATATTCCGGACGATAATATACGGGCAGGAGCGCTAATCAGGCATCAGTTGGATCCGGATTCTGGCTGGTCCCGTTTGATTGATAATATGAGGACATTTTCTCAAAACGAGAATACGATAGTAAATGTTGCCGGAATTCCAATTCATATCAGTCTGAATATTACCCGTACACCCAGCCTGACCGCCAATACTTTTGAAAAGAGTAAAGGTCGATTTTCTGTACCGAACTGTTTTTTATGTAATCTGGATAAAAAGCAGCGGGGCGTGCTTACCCTTGACGATAGATATTTGATCCTGGCTAATCCGGGTGTTACAATGCCCGGAGATCTCACGATTGCTTCTGTCGGTCATGAAAAACAGCTGATCGCCGGTCATTTTAATGATATGATTAAATTGGCGGAAAAGTTATACGGTTATTCAATTTTTTTCAATGGCGCTCTGGCGGGGGCGTCCAGCCCGCATTTCCACTTTCAGGCTGGCGTAAAAGACAGTTTGATTGGTGAAGGGCAACTCGATTCGATATTAAGGGGGAACAAGCCCGGCGATGTACAATTGATAAAATTGACCGATAGAGATGATCCGGCTGTTTTCCTGATTGAAAATTTTCTCAGACCGTGTTTTATTTGCGACACCAAAAAGGCTGAATCATTAGCACATTTTTTCGACTTTTTTCAGGATATTCTTTTCCAATCCAATAAAAAGATAAGCGGAATACCAAATGTCCCGGATTTCGGACAGCATATTGAGCCACTGGATATGATCGAATCGGAACCGAGGATGAATATTTTATTAAAATATTACCCTGAATCGGGATTATACCGGGCTGCATTATTTCCAAAAGTGTATAATCGCCCCTCTTTTTATTTTAATGATGGTGATAATCAAATTATCCTTGGAATGGCGATCAAAGAAGCCCTGGGACACCTCATTACCTGTCGCAAGGGCGATTATGATAAACTGACCCAACGTCCTGAATTGGTCAGGCGGGCCTACGCCGATACTTCACTGCGGCATGATGAAATACTTTTTATAAGTAATTTGATAAAAAAGTTTTGATGGCTCCGTAAAAAGTATAAAAAACTGTTATTCTAAACAAGGTACGAGTGCTCCGATATAGGAGTCCCCGGTGTGAAAGAATCTCTTTTGGGCTCTCGGCGGAGATTTTTTTTCAATTCGTCGGGACTGGCATTCGCTTCCCCGATAAATCGGCAATTTTATAGCAGTATTCATTTGACAATAGTCTGTGATAATCCGTCTGATCTGTGTTCTATTTACATTTTCTATGAGTAAAATTAATTATGGTTAATATATTGCTGATAAATCGGGGTATGCAACGGTTATTTTTGGAATTGTTTTTCTGATTATTTTTTCTCCGCCTAAAAAATCAGATAAGCCGTAAAAATTGTCAAAATTGGCAGCATAAGAATATTTCTTGCATTTTAACGTCTAAAAGAGATAAACTTGAAGGCTATTTTAAGCCCTTGTAGTTCAAGCGGACAGAACGAAGGATTCCTAATCCTTAAATCTGGGTTCGAGTCCCGGCGAGGGTACAGGGTGAAATAAAAAGGAGATGAAATATATGTTAAAGCCGAAAAAGAAGATAAGCCGCAAAGAGATTAAAAAAGATCCGGTATTGGAAAAAATAGCACAAATTGAACATATTGTTCGTGAAAAAAGTAAAGTAATTCTATATATTGCTGCTGCTGTTGTTATTCTTCTGGTATTGAGTTTTGCTATGATTCGTTCAAAGCAGAACGCCAACAGGCAAGCGTCCGGTGAATTGGGAATTGCGGAATTAACGCTTGCATCCGGCGATATCGACAATGCCGTTATTCAGCTTGAAGCCATTACCGAAAAAAACCCCAATACTAAGAACGCCGGTATGGCAACCATCCTGTTGGGGCAAGCCTATATCTTGAAAGATGATTACGAAAAAGCAGAAGTCTGTTTTCGGTCATATATTAAAGATTACAAAGACGATAATTTATTGACCGCCGCCGCTTGCAACGGTCTGGGAGCCTGTAATGAAAGGGCTGAGGATTTTAAACAGGCTGCCGTAAATTTTGAAAAGGGTGGGAATATATCTTCGTATAAATTTTTGAAAGATGAGTGCTATATTAATGCTATTCGTGCTTACATAAAAACAGGAAATGTTGAAGGCGCCGATCGGTTACTGAAAATGATATCCGCCGAAGACCTTGATTATCGGATGAAAACTCAATTCGACATCTTAAAGGCGTCCCTTGAGGTCTTAAGGGGCTAATAATTATTTGGGTTGCATTAATTGTTTTATTATTGTACATTCCAACCATTGAAAGTGGGTTGACAAACCCACTTTTTTCGTTTGGAGAAATTAGATGGAAAACGTGAAAGAGAACGTAGAAAAGATTATCGGGAAAATTGTAGATGAAGCCGGCTGCTATATTGTGGGATTTAACGTCAATTTGCAGGGTAGCCGGACCTTTGTGCGGCTTGTTGTGGAGTCGATCAGTGGCATTGCACTGGATGAAATTACGGAAATTACTCGTAAGATAAACGACAACGCCGAGCTTGACCAGATAATGG
>DPVY01000120.1:0-901 GCA_003527965.1 Fidelibacterota bacterium | reverse complement strand
GCCGAGCTTGACCAGATAATGGCGGACGGATACCAGTTGGAAGTTACTTCTCCCGGCGCTGAGCATCCCTTAAAAGAGTATCGTGATTTTCCGCGGAATCTTGGCCGGAAAATAAAAGTATTTCATACGAACCCGGCAATGAAATCTCCGCTAAAAGGAGATTTGACAGATGTTCAGGAAGATAAAATTGTAATAAGCATTAATGGAGTTGCGCAGGAGATTTTCTTCAGCGAACTCGATTATGCGAAAGTTGTGTTAAAATGGTAATCAAAAGATAGAGGAGTTATCAATTGATAAACCGTGAAATTATTGAAGCATTTTCCCAGATCGCCAGAGAGAAAAATGTTGATCGGAGCGAGTTGGGCGAAATCATTGAAAAAGTATTTCTTACGCTTATCGAGAAAAAGTATGAGAGTACTGATAATTTTGACGTCATTGTAAATATGGACAAGGGCGAGATTGAAATCTACCAGCATAAAGTTATTGTTAAAGATGTAACTGATCCGCTGCATGAAATAGGTCTTGAAGAGGCTCGGATTCTGGATTCTGGCCTGGAAATTGGCGATCCCTATGTTGAAATCATCGATCCGACCAGTTTCGGCCGACGCTTAATCTCCCATGCCAAACAGATTTTAAACCAGCAAATTATGCGGGCTGAAAAGAATGTTATTTACGATGAATATTCCAAAAAGATCGGTCAGATCATTATTGGGGACGTTCATCAGATTCGCCGGGACGCTATTTTTATTAATATCGGAAAAGCCGAATTGAAAATGCCGCGGGAAGAACAAATTCCCGGAGAACGTTACCGGAGGGGCGAGAGTCTCAAATCGATTCTTAAGGAAGCGATCCTGGGGGCAACAGGTCCCGAAATCATTGTTTCCCGGGCAGATCCCAGATT
>DPVY01000310.1 GCA_003527965.1 Fidelibacterota bacterium | reverse complement strand
CCACGGGAATATGCGGGTCGATCAATAATCCTTCCCGAACGGACCGGATACCGAGAATCCATTCCAGCGTACATTTCTGCAGCCAGGCCGCCGAGCCGGTGTACCAGGTCCAAGCTCCGCGTCCATAATTTTGCGAATCAGGGCCATCGATATTGCCGGACGTCACATAGGGCTCTCCTTTATAACGATCGGGGTCCATCCCATTCCGGATCGGGTTAATCCCTTCAAAAGTCTGAAACGCCTGCCTGTCCCGCCCGATCTTGGCAAATGCCCAAATTGCCCAGGTTGCCGCGTGAGTATAAACACCACCGTTTTCCCGGGCACCGGCGGCATAACGGGAAAGATAGCCGATATACTTATCCGGTTCACTGTATGCGGGATACAACAGTATGGGGCCGTTATCTTTCATCAGTCGGTTTTCAACCGCTTTCATCGCTTTCTGCCGATATTCCGCTGGCGCGCTATCGGCGATGATACTCCAGGTCTGAGCGTTCAGGAAAATTTGACCCTCTTTGTTGACGTGACTACCAATATTTTCACCGTTATCTTTGGTGGCTCGAATAAACCAATCGCCGTCCCAGCCAAACTCCAGCAACTTTTCCCGCAGTCGGGCGGCTTCGGCTCGATAATGTTTTGCTTTTACATCATTTAAAATCCGTTCCAATACATCAGCAAAGCGGGTTAAAATATAATTTAGAAAATGGACAATCCAGAAGGACTCACCCTTCATTTCAATACCGATGGCGCTGAGGCCATCGTTCCAGTCGCCGCTGCCGATGAGTGGTACTCCCCGGGGGCTCATCCGCCCTAAAGCAAAATCGACAGCCTGGATACAATGCTCCAGAATAGTCGCCCCTTTTGAATCGTCGTAATACCGAACTTTTTCTTTTAGAAATTCCAGACGGTCGGTCTCTTCAAGATAATTCAGCGTCACAAAAGGTAGCCATAAAAAATCGTCTGAAAAATTAGAGTCCATTCCTGTTTCTGTAATCGGATGCCACCAATGCAGGACATGACCATCCTTGAATTGATGCTCAGCATGCAACCTAATCTGTTGCTCTGTCAGCTTAGGGTTAATAGATAAAAAGATCAGGCTGTCCTGGAGCTGGTCACGAAAACCGTATGCACCGCTCTGCTGATAATAGGCTGTGCGTGCCCAAAGTCGCCCGGCAATGGCCTGGTATTTTAGCCATTTATTCAATAAAAGATTGAGCGATTCGTCGGGTGTTTCAACTTCTGTCGTGCTGAGAACTTTTTGCCAATATTCCCGCACTTTTCCCAATGCATCATCCACTGATACGGCATCGCCGTACTTCGCCTGCATAACATCAAGTTCTGAAAGATCTTGAGCCAGTCCAAGCAGATAATGGAAGCGCAAGGTTTGATTCGCCTTTATTTCCAGATTAATTTTTGTTCCGGCGACGGCATCGCAGAAATTCCCTGCCCGCCGCTGCATTTTACCATTGGAAACCGCCGCGGGTGACTGGAGCGTGCCGAACTGACCAATAAATGAGTCTTTATCAAATTCATAATCGGCGATAGATACACTGGCACTTAAAAAACCAATGTACGGGTATTTTGTATTCCAGTGTCCCCGATCTCCCATTGTGATATCCCAAATGCGTTTTTCCGCTAAAGCCGTGTTGCGTGTTTGGTCCATCCGGGTATGGATAAACGTTTTGTGAAATTCGCGATGATAATCACTGCTGGACCCAAGGCACCATTCGAAATAAGTAATAATTGAGACGTTGCGATCTTTGCCGGATTTATCTTCAAGCCGGATATCCCAGATCTCCAGCGGGCTATCCATAGTCACAAAAATGGTCAGAATCGAACGAAGTCCTTTATATTCCGAAATAAAGCAGGTGTATCCAAAGCCGTGAATACATTGATATTCATCCAGTTCGGTCCGGGCCGGTAACCAGGCCGGATTCCAGACTTCGCCGCTGTCTTCGTCTTTGAAATAGATATACTTCCCCCAATTATCCTGCACCAAATCCTGATGCCAGCGGTTCAGGCGGTTAAACTCCGAATGATCCAGCCAACTGAATCCCCCACCGGCCTGGGATATCGTCAGACCGTAACGGCCATTGGAAATAACGTTAATCCAGGGTTTCGGCGTCTTTGGAGTTTTAATGATATATTCATTTCCATCTTCTGAAAAATAACCGTATTTCGTTTCAAACTTCTTCATATTTTCTAAAAAATCACCTTCTTAAAATTCAATTTCCATATCAATACGCTGGACGGCAGACAATCGGCCAAAATCGGCATAACCGTAATTTATGATCAAGTAAGAATCTATTAATTTGTATCGGAGACCGGCGCCAAATGTCAGCCCCTGTTCGGCGTTTTGCTGAAACAACGCCTGATAACCGGTACGGAGATAAAGCGTACGATTCAATCCCCACTCAAGCCCAAGATTTACCTGTTCGTTATTGTCGTTAGGATGAACGGCATCGATCTCAGCCACTAAATCACCGAGCGGAAACTCCGGTAGATTCACTGCGACACCGATTCTGAAAATAAGCGGCAGGTCCCAACTGCTGGTTTCATAATTGGCCGGCAGATATTCATTATCGCCGAATTCATCGGGATTCTGATCATGATAAATCCGCAAATCCTTACCAGTGTATTGCATTTTATCACCAAAATTGGAAATCGAAGCACCGATCAGTAAACGGTTATCGTCAGTCCGGTAAAGACTCCCAAAATCAAAGGCAATACTGGTGGCGTCGCAATGCCAGATGCTTTCGCGGACATATTTGCCGTGAAACCCGACACTAAAAAAATTCGTCAGGTTCTTGGCGTAGGCGACGCCCACTGCCAGATTGCCGGCACTGAACTGCTCACCGGTGCCTTCCGGTCGCTCAACTGTCCGCACGTCCATCATGCCCATGGAGAAAGAATTGAAGGAGAATCCCAGGGTTCCGAAATTACCCAGCGGCATCACTAAACTGGAGTAGGCCAAGTCGGTATCTAGAAACCAGTCGGTATAGGAGACCAACACTCGTCGGCTTTGCGAACCAGCAATCACCGCCGGATTCCAGAACAGGGCCGAAGCGTCATTCACCGATGCCGTTCCGGCTCCGCCCATGCCCATACTGCGAGCGCCAACACCGATTTTAAGAAATTGCCCCATAGTGGTACCAACTTTGGAGATCCCAGCCTCCAGTGGCACGGTCAGCAACACGCCAATCAGGGCAATCGTTGTCAAAAGGAGTATTTGTTGTTCTTTTATTTTCATGTCCGATCCTATTTAATTACAGCAAATTTACCGGTGAATTCACCCGACGCACCGGCATCGACATGATAAAAATAGACCCCAGCCGCCAAATCCAGACCGTCTTTGGTCGTCAGGTTCCAGGGTTCGGACCCATCGTCAGCGGAACTATCGTGTAAAATGGTCTTCACATGATCACCGCTCATGGTATAGATACGAATCGTGCAATGCATGGCAGATGGATAAAATTAATGCGCCGTTCACCGCGTCCCGACGCAAGCATCCGACGCGGTTCCCAGGGTGCAGCTGCCACATAGGGATTTGGCACAACCGCAATTTGTTTGATCTTATCTTTAGCCAGTTGCGGACTATCACTGGCAGCAAAGGTTTTAAAGTTAAAAATATCACCGCTGCGGAAGGGTAAATCAATTGCGATTACTGCCGTATCTCCCGGACCGGGCTGAATTGGATCAGCGCTTTCCGGGGCAATGAATTGAATTTTCCAGGTTTCCCGGGTATATCTTCCTTCCTGAAAGTGTAACTGAATATAATCGCCATCCGTCAATAAACTGTCCATCCGATCGGCAGGTTCCCATAGGTAGGCGCGTACTTTTTTATTGTTAACAACATCCCATACCCGAAAATTAGTTTCATGTTTGAAGGTGTTTTTCAGGAACGAACTGTCGGTAACGCCAAATTGGATTTCATACCGGGTTGGAAAATTTTCGATCCGTTTATCAAGTTTATCATTCCAATAGCTGTTCATTTCAGCATAGTAGATCAGGTTAGATAACGAGCCGCTTTTCCAGACCGAAAAGGTATCATTATATGCGACAACATCATTCTTAACCGAAATTCGCATGCCGTTGAACATCGGATTGGTATCTTCACCCTTCAATGCCGTTGATTCTTTGAAAGCCGGTATAGTGTCGTAATTAGTCGTTAGTTCAAATAGAGAGTAAACCAGCGTATCCTTGTGGGTCGTATCATCGAAAGTAATTAAATATTCAGCATCGGTCACCAGCCGCGGATCGATAAAATCCAATAATATATCGCCGCTGCCCCAGCCACTGAGTTTGACAATGCCGTCAGCCGTTTCCGGCGACAGATAACCGGCGGCAGGGGCGTTAGGAATGACAACAGCGGTATTTTTGTCGGTGGTAACATCACCATATACATTCTTGAAAATTGTCTTGGTACATTCAGAGGGAAGAATGAACTTTTGCGCCCAGCCCCGATCATATGAAACCACCGCATAATAATAGGTTTTCCCATTGATCACGTCGGTGTCCACATAAGAGTGTCGCAAACCGTTGTCGCTGCCGAGATAAAATTTGACACCGTCAACATCCACATCGAAAAACCCTTTCACGCTGTCCTGTAAGTCAAAATGAGCAATCGGTTCATAGAAGGTCGCCTCACCATAACCATTGGTAATGACATAAGTATCGGTGAAGGCTTCTTCACTGGAGCGGTAGATCCGATAACCCTCGAAATCATATCCGCCGGTAGCTGGATCGGCAAATTCATCGTAGGAACTTTCCGCCGCGTCATCCCAGTATAATGTCACTTTACCATCCCCCGGGACCACGGTCAATTTGGGTTTAATCGGCGGCCTGGCAAAATTGTAATTGGCATTGTAAATATCCTGGACCACCGCTTTATTGCGTTTCAATTCATCCAGAGTTTCGCCAAAAACCAGCGCCAGGGAGAAGCGTTCCGTATGCTGTGGTGGCATGATAAATGGACCGGAACCAAACATAAAGGCAATATTGCCGTTCTGGCTGCCGGTATCAAAATGATAGTTAGCAATCCGTTCCCAGATTACTTCATCATATTGGAATTCCACGCCCTGCCCAATATAAAACGAATCAAAAGCCGTCAGTCCAATCTGGTCGGATTCATCCTTATCGGTTTTATCAAAATTCGGCTCTCCAAAAGTCGGTTTGCCATCACCTTCACCCATGTCCCCGGTCCCGGCGACGCCATCAGCGCCGAGATCGTGCAGATCGGGATCCCAGTCGCCATCGTTATCGATACCGTCGGACCGGCTCTCATCAATCAGATAATTGTCAAATCCCGCGCCTGCAATCCAGTCACGATATTTCAAACCGTTATGGACATTTTCATTTTCATCAATAAGCCCGTCAAGGTCGTCATCAATCCCATTAAAAGGTTTCTCGCTGACGGTGGCATTGCGAAGATACAGTTGCTCGAATTCGCCATTTTTTACAAACAGGCTATCACCTTTAAAACGGTAAAAAGTATCACTGCCACCGGATTCAAATGACACCACCCGTCGGCCCCACTTGTTTTCCGGCGCCATATTGCTGTAATCGATGACCACCAGATCGCCGGCCAAAAGCCGTGGCTGAAAATCAACTCCCGATAAGACCGGTCCCGGTCCCTGGGCGCCGTCACCATCGTTATCGATACCGTCGAATGGATTACCCGGACTTTCCAGAAAGGCGTAGCCACAATAACCTGTTTGCCAGTTGCCATCACCCAAGCCGTTTGAATCCCAGGTATAAGCTAAATCAAGATCCAAATTGTAAAAGGCATTATCATCATTCGAGTCATTCTGTCCGCCCACACCGGCATCGGCGTACATACCAAACACCGCTTTATTATAATGGGTTGTACTAACGTTGGTAATGTCATAATGCCAGAAGATGATATCCTCAGCCAGCACGTTTGACCATTGAAATCCCCGCACAGCCATGCGCATTCCCAGACCGCCACGAGAACTGTCGTTTTTGTCACAATAGAAAAGCCCGTGAAAATCCCGCCCGTGGTCATGGTAATCATCCACCACGAAATAACTTTCCTGGTCGGCATTCGTCCGTTTGCCGAAGTAGCCGTTCCAGACATTGTGCCAGCTTGCAGGCTGATCGGGCCAGTATTCCGGCCAGGTGTTGGGAGCATCACTCATGGCGATGTAATCCTGATCTGGGTTTGAAAAACCGGACAAAGGCTGCCAGCCGAATTCAATTCCCGTCGGACCGGATTCATAATGTTCCCTGTAGCCGCCTTCGACGATATGGATCGTATCACCGTTTGAAAGATTGACCTCGGCGGCAACGATCGGATAGATACCATCCATATAGGAATGTTTGCTTCCTCTGGGCCAGACGCCGGAAGGTTCCTTGCCCCACCAGGCCACTTCTCCAAAATTCCAGAACAGCGTCTCAACCAGGTTACCGTTGTGTAAGCCCTGCTTGCGAAACTTCCGGTCGCCATGCAGGTCATTGATATTATTCTGTGCGATTGCAGTGGAAAAAACAAGTAAAATGCATAGACCAGGGTAGAATGTGCTTCTTTTCATCATATATTTACCTTTATTCCAACGATAACCTGCCGGGGCGGCATGAAGTAATCCGGTCGGGTCAGGAAATCGCTCAAGCGGTGAATCGGTTGTTCGGGAACATAAGTCGGGATCAGCGAAGTTGCCGGATCACCGGTATCGGTGAAAACCTGGATCGCATTCTGCCGGTCAAACAGGTTCTTGACCTGAGCATAGAGCGAAAACCGGATTTTCATCAGCTGGAAATTATATTTTGCATTCAAATCCACATTAAAAGTATAAGGCTTACGTTCGGAATTTTCAAAGGATGTTCTCTGATTTTGATATTCTGGAGTATAAGGCAGACCGCTACCGAAACTGGCAATGATTCCGGCGCCCCAATTCTTCGGGCTCAGACTTACTGATATATTCAGAGTATGCGTCTGATCCCAGTCTAACGGAACCGTCTGAATCTCGCTGGCGCGCGGCGGATCCGATTGTTGGTCGTAGAAAACGGCATTGGGATCGGAAGCGTTGCCTTCGGCGATTTGATAGGTATAATCGATTGCCCCGGATAAAATTCCAATCGGGTTTTGGGTTAATGAAACGGCGATGCCGCGCACGTTCCCGTAATCCCGGTTAACATACCGGGCATAGCTGTCGCCGAGCACATACAATTCATTGATCTGCGTTCCCACCAGGTTGCGGATATCTTTATAATAACCCGTCAATTCCATTACCAGGGTCTGATTCAGCATCTGCTGGAGTCCAACCTGATAGATCGTCGTCTTTTTCGGTTCCAGATCGGCGTTTCCCATGATAGTGCTAAGGGCACCGCCTTGAACCTCGAATTCGGAATTATAGTAGAGATATTCGAAATTGGGTATTTGAAAAAAATGGCCATAAGAAATGTGAATTGCACCCTGATCGGTAATGGGATAGGAAATGCCCAGCCGCGGACTCCACTGCTGTTTGGCGGCGGCTTCTTTAAATGGATTTTCTATACCCTTATAAGTTCCTTGTGGATCCCGCAGGTTTTTCGGTACTACACCATCGGGCTCAAAATAATCCCAGCGTAATCCCAGGGTCAGAATGATCCGCTGAAATTCCATTTTATCTTCCAACCATAGAGCAAATTCACGGGGTTTATGTCGATATTGATTGTTGTTGACACTTTCTTCAGGGTAAATCTCGGGCAGCCAGTCGGTCGTACGGTCCAGCCTCAGACTGTATTGATGCAGCCAGAGATTGTTCAGACGATATTCCCAACCGGCCTTCAACTCGTGGCGCCGGTTTATCTGTGAAGTAAGGTTCCATTTAAACGTATTTACCCTTGTATTTCTATAAAAATGGCTCATGTCCATACCGCCGGTATAAAATCCAAAACCGAGCCGCCGCAATAATTGGGGACTTACATAACCTGCATCAAAAGGGTCGGCATGAACATAAGATTCATAGTTATTATAAAGTTGATTGAATTTGAAAGTATAAAATGTACTCTGGCTGACGATATGAGTCAGACTCGTGGAAAACTGATAACGATCCTGATACTGGTTCGCTATGCCGTCAGGATTGTATTTAAAAAGATGGTTGTAATCCTTCCAATTCCTGTTGGAATAGCTGCCCTGTAGTTCAAGGTTCAAAGCGGAAAACATTTTTAACGATAGTTTCCCGTTCAGGCTTATTTTTTCATTAGGATTCATCGCCCGGGATTTACCGTTACCGCTGCGCTGAATATTCCAGTTTGCCGGATTGGGATCGTCGATATTAGATAAATCAGACGGCTGAAATTCGGATCGTCCGTAAAGATAGCCATCGGAAATTAATTTTCGGGCCGAAATAAAAAAGGATGTCTTTGGAATAAAAACCACTGGTCCGGTTAGGGTAAGTTCACCGCTGCGGATACCTGCGGGATCAAATTCCCGGATATTAAAAAAAGGTGGATCATGGCGACTCATGTAGTCACCGGAATAAAAATTTGCATTGCCCCTGAAGTGCTCCGTGCCGGTCTTTGTAATAATATTGACAACCCCGGACATGGCTTGCCCGTATTCGGCGCTGAACGTTCCGCTGATTACTTTCACTTCCTGGATCGAGCTGTTTTCGACTTCTACCGCCATACTGCCGTTATAAGGATCGGATACCGAAATACCGTCCATCATGTATGAAACTTCACCTTGCCGACCACCCCGAAAATGACCGTTTACCACACCTGCCTGCAAATTTATTAATTCCTGAAATTCAGTCACCGGCATCTTGCTGATCTCATCTGACCCGATCACTGTCATGGTAGAGGTCCTGTCCCGTTGAATATCCGGTCGCCGTCCCATAACAATCACTTCTCCCTGACCTTCCAAAACCGTTTGCTGTAACTGGAAATCTTCGGAAGTGGTAAAATCGGTATGGACCGGAACATCATTCAACTGGACTTCCCGGTAACCGATCATGGATATTTTTAGACTGTATTTCCCGGGCGGAATATTCAAAATAACGTAATAACCGTTCAGGTCCGTTGCAGCACCTACACTAGTTTTCATCAGGATCACATTAACACCGGTAAGCGGAGCTCCGGTCACGGCATCAGTAATATATCCTGCAATTTTTCCGGTTGTTCCGGCATAAAGCGCCAACGATAATCCAAGAATAATAAAAAGGATAAAAAAAGGGCTTCTAAGTTTCATCTCTTTCAACCGCTATTAATCAAATTTAAGCAGCAGCTCTCGCAAATGAGAGCTGCTGCTTTGGTGGTAGTTTATTTGGAAAGAACCATTTTGGCAACCTTAGAAGTCTGCCCGGTAGTCAATTTATAGAAATAGATGCCCGATGGCGCTGGACAGTTCTCACTTGTCATTCCGTTCCAAATAACCGAATGATATCCCTGTTGCATTTTTGTATTCACCAGAGATTTCACATGCTGTCCGAGGATATTGTATACATCCAATCTAACCTGTGACTCGGTCGGAATTTGAAAAGAAATAGTCGTTGACGGATTAAATGGATTTGGTACATTGGGATAGAGATTGAAATCGGTTACCATCAATGGTTGCTTATTGTCAATCGCCGTGGCAATCTGATCGGATAACAAAACGCCACGATACATGAAATATTTTTCAAAACCGGGATCAACCCACTGGGCCCCCCACCAGTTTGGCGCATAATCGGAAATATGGGCATCATAGACGTCGGCGCTCGAATAATCCAGATCCCAGATACAGGCGCTCAACATCACCGTATCGCCAACCTGATATCCAAAATCAGCCGTATGGACAACAATTTCAATGCTGTAACCCGAATCAGGGCCATTGGTTTCGGTGTGAGTTACCGTGCCAATCGGTTCAAAGGAGGCGCCTTCCGCCGACCCGGTCGGTACATTCGCATTGGTCTCAAATACAATACCTTCACCTTCCGTGCCGCTGAAGTACATAGCCTTGATTTCCATGCGTTCACCGGTACTGGGGATGCTGCCATAATTGGTCATCCAAAGAAAAAGACCGTCGGCTTCCCAACCAGGCGACCATTTACATACCGAAGCATCATTGGATTCTACACCAATATAAAGGTCTGTGCCTTTATGCATAAACTTGACGGTAGCATCACTGCGATCGGTATAACTGTTCAGCGTATCACCCCACTGCATGTAAAATCCACCGGTGCTCAGGGCATTGTCCTTACCGACAACCACATACTCGGCATTAGCCCAAAAGGCTTCATCAAGTTTGCCATCAAGAGTAATATCGGTTTCAGTTTTATAGGCAACGCGAAGCGGCGGGTCGGCCAATTTCAGAGTACGGAACTCACCGCTCCATTCGCTACCCCACCATTGTTTATAGTAGGATCCTGTTGGTTTATAGGGATCATCGGTCTCGTAGTAATTGTCCGGATCAAAGATGTTGATCATCACTTCAACTTCAGAATATGGATCCGTATATCCTAACTGGTCCAGATGAATTACCATTTCCGCCGTATAACCTGCGTCAATCTGAGTGGTGTCGTTTACAACGGTTCCGGCCTTTTTAAGTGCCGCTCCGCTTCCGGAATTCGGATACATGCCCGGAACTTCAAATGCAATATCCGGATCAACGCCACCCAAGTTGAAATATAATTTGTACTCAACTGCTGTGCCGGTAGCATCCTTGATCTTCATGAACAGGCCGTCGCCTTCCCAACTATTCCCAAACTTACCGACATACTTGTCGTCGGAGTCCAGAGAAATGTAGAGGTCCAGACCATCATGCATAAATTTTACAAAAGTTGTCGTTGTATCCGGATAAGTTCCGGTAACCAATGCACCGGCAGTCGGGGCATGTTCAACATCACCGGTGACTGTATCCGGATTAAATACCAGATAATCAAAACGACGCTCCCAGTCGGTTTCATTTAGAACGCCATCAATAATCAAAGGCTTTTCCACAGAGACCACCTTAATGTAAGATGGATCGACATGGGCTTTTTCAGCCCACGCATTCCGGGAAAAACCAAGCAATGCTATTAACATTGTAATAGCCATCGTAATCGTAACTAATCGTTTCATCTTTCCTCCTGTTTGTTGTAAACGTTTACATGTTAAAATAAACTTATCCTCGTTATATTATCAAATAACATTACCGTTTTAATTGGGAGCCACAGGATTCACGAATAATAATTTTAAGGGGTATTACAATTCGTTCGGCCACTGCAATATTCTTTTCGTAATTGGTATCAATTTTTTGAAGTAATGTCTTGCCTACAACCTGTCCCAGATTGAAAAGCGGAACTCTTACTGTCGTAAGAGCTGGTGTGATATACTGAGAGGTAGAAATATCATCAAAACCGACGATGGCAATATCTTCCGGAACCCGCAGACCGGAATCTTTGACAGCCTCAATCGCACCAATTGCCATGGCATCATTTGCGGCGAATATTGCCGTCGGTCGAGACGTTAATTCACATAGTTTCAAGCAGGTTCTATAACCGGAATCTTCCGTAAAATTTCCATCGACAGTGAAATCAGAATTCACCTCGATACCATTTTCCTGGAGAGCTTTCAGATAGCCTGCATACCGGCGTTTGGAATCATAATTGTGTGGTGAACCATTAATAAAAGCAATATCCCGGTGGCCTAGTTTTATCAGATGCTTGGTCATCTCGATAGACATTTTAAAATTGTCCAGAACAATAGATGTCGTTCCGGCCTTCACGGGTGGAACGGAAATGAAAACAACCGGGGTACTGTGATTGATTGGCAAGGCAAACAGTTCCTCATTCTTTGAAGAAGGCGCCATGATTACTAATCCGCCAACCGTATGTCCGTTTAAAAATCGCACAGCTGTTTTCAGTTCCTCTTCTTCGTCGTGAGCGCTACCGATCATGATCTGAAAACCGAATTGATTAACATAATTGCATATACCGCGTATAATTTCTGAAAAGTAAAGACTGCTGGCGTCCGGGAAAACCATACCGATAGTCTTACTCTGTTTGCTTTGTAAAGTCTGGGCGCTGACATTCGGTGAGAAATTCAATTCCTTGATTGCATTCATTACTCTCTTACGAGTCGCAGACCTGACTTTTCCCGTGTTGTTTACTACCCTGGAAACCGTAGCTGTAGAGACACCCGCCAGTTTTGCGACATCGATAATAGTTGCCATGCTTGTTTAATTTCTCATCAATTTTAAATAATGTAAACGCTTACATGAATATAGTAATTCAATTCTGTCTTTGTCAATAGTTTTTTCAATTATTTTTATCTTTCTATATAATTGGTAGCTATTCTATTATAAAAATCTACATTCTGCATGATGACATCCAAAACGATTCAATCGTTGTTACACCTATTTTCAGTTTTATTCGATGGAATAGAATGGCTTCTACCCGCCGCGCCGACTTGTCTTCGATATACCGGAGAACTTTTTATGTAATTGGTGTATTACTTGAATAAACTTTATGTTTTAGCCACCCGCTCGCTTAACCGTCCAGCCCTTTTGCCTGAGTAGTTCCGTCAACGCATCACGGTGATCGCCCTGTATTTCAATCACGCCGTCCTTCACCGTCCCGCCGGAACCGCACTTCACCTTGAGTTCCCTGGCCAGGGATTTCAGTTCGATCTCATTCAGCGGAACGCCCGTGATCAAGGTTACTCCTTTGCCTTTGCGTCCTTTGGTCTCCCGACTGACTCTCACAACACCATCGCCTTTGGGGAATGCGCTGTTCCGACGGCATACACACAAGTCAATCGGCTTACCGCAATCGGGGCACATCCGGCCCTGCCCGGTAGTATAAACGAGTCCGCTGTTTTTTTTCCTACTTAATGACATATCCTCTATTTCATAAACTCTTTGAATTCATTGAGAACCTGAATTACATTCTTACGTTTTAATTTTAATATCTTCTTTTCATTATCCATAATTTTATATTCGGAATCCCGCACTTCAAATGCACCGGGTCTATAGGTTTCAAAAGAAAATACAAGATAATTGTCATCACCAATGATAGCACAGTCATCCCACCCTGAAGAGACTACGAATTCAGCCCCCTTTTCATTCAACAGAGATTGGCCCTGGGAATAATTTTCCGGATTGGAGGAATTCCCAAGAAGTTCAAGCATCGTCGGGACAACATCAAGATGGCTTGTTAAATTTGTTATTATTTCAGGCTCTTTCCCCGGAATATAAAGAATGAGAGGCACCTTTGTCTGGTATTTTGAGAAGGCGCTGGTATGTCCCCAAAAACCCGTTTCATAAAATTCCTCCCCATGGTCGCCTGTTATCAGAATAATTGTATTTGTGAGTAAGTTTTTCTTCTCTAATGTCCGCAGTATTTTTCCAATTTCATTATCTTCAAAATGGATAGCGTTTTTGTAACTGTTCATCAGCGCTACCGCATCTTTTTCCCCGACAGTCAGGTAATTAGGATTTTTATTCGAAGGTTTAAATCTATCAAATTCATCCGGATATTTGTATGGGCGATGAGATGCATTAAAAAACATAAATGAGAAAAATGGTGATGAAGGATCTCTTTTATCGAGCCAATCGATAAAGCATTCAGTAACCAAAGGATCTTTTTCGTCGGCGTCTTTTCCGGGAAGGTCGTCGTCGATAAACTCCGGGATTCTGACAAAAACGGTCTTCCTGAATTCGGGGCTCGACAGTTTTCTGCTCGATATAATTTTAAAATCATACCCCAGCTTAATCAGTTCATCCATAAAAACCGGACCGCGCCTTTCCCCGAGAAAATAATGCCAGTAATATCCATGAATCGAATAAAATAAAGTAAAAACTCCAAACCGGGAGGCGTTTCCACCGCTGAAATGATTGTTAAATATCAATGAATTTTCAGAGAACTTTTTTATATTCGGCGTGACCTCTTGTGTGAACATATCAAAGCGCCAGGCATCAAGCATAATCCAGACAATATTTGGTTTTTCTTTATTATAGGACTGATTGAGATCATTTTTCGGATAATTCAAACCGGTGCAGGTTTTGTCAAACTGAAATGTTTCTTCCCGGTCAATCTCAAAACCAAATTTTTTCCGCATCATTCGCTTTATCGTCAACGGTTGGTATAATGGAAAAACCTTGCTGGATCTTGTTACTTCCGACCGGTTGTACAGGTCTGCAACGGCATAAGTGAGTTTGTCGGTGATTATAAACAGCAGGCCGAGACTGAAGATAATCGGAATAGCTTTCGGAGATATTTTTCTGTCTTTCAGCCTATTATGAAGATTGCGGATCAACATAAACTCTAAAAACAGAATTCCGATAATAGACACTGTCGCGGTAATATACGTACCGGCGCCCAGTCTGAGGGAATCCTCAGCGCCTTCGGTTGCGAGAAG
The DNA here is from genome assembly GCA_003527965.1 of Fidelibacterota bacterium. GTDB lineage: Bacteria > Fidelibacterota > UBA2242 > UBA2242 > UBA2242 > DPVY01. The sequence continues at coordinate 1,457 of DPVY01000310.1, read as the reverse complement.
ATTTAAGACCATGCTGTTTATGTGAAAATTGAAATGCCGGTAAATAAAAATATCAATAAAATTGACAATGTGCAGGATTGAGAGTGAGAGTGTACAAAGTATATACAGCACTGCTTTATTTGAGGTGAATAGAAATATTATAAAAAGTGGAAGGGCAATCAGTATTTGAAGCTGAATCGTATTTGAAAAAAGGGCTGTGTAGATAAAAATACTGCTTAAAAACTTCCCGAGACCGGATGAAAACAAGATGTAGAGATAATTAATAGCTATTGCAATCAGAAGATTTATAAACATAAAACGGAAAAATGTTCTTAAGACGGTTCTTTTTTGTATTGATAATAGTGGCAGCTGCATGTTTTTTATACTTTCTAATTGTGGGTAAAAATCATAGATTCTATAAAGGTATCTCCGTCACCGCCAACGATCCGAAACAGCCGTAGCCGTTTTCGACAGTGTTGACAATTTCATGAAAGGTCTGCGGTATAAATGATGGTGAACTATTCAAATATACAGCTAAATTCCGGTCGTATCCGATTATCCTCAAACCGGTCGGTTGTTCTGTCCCATTAGAAAAATCAAACCTGATACACCGCACTCCCTCGCTCTCATTGGATATTTGTTTCTCCAAATAATATTCATCAAAAAACAGGTAGATGTTGTACTGATATGTATCGGATGTCAGCTGTAACTCGAATTGCACGGTTTTATCTGTAGCTGATAAGCTTTGGGGCACAAGAGCCGGTTTGACCGGAATTGTGGTTTCTCCTCTCAGAGCAGGGAAATCTCCCGATAAAATTTCTAACAAGTAATGATGTCCGGGCTGTGGATTAAAGCCGTTGTTAAAATAATAGCCTTCTTCAGTTGTGTCGGGACTGGATATAAAAACCGACTCAAATCCAGTAAGAGAATCGGTAAGCTGAATCCATGCATCAGTGATAAAGATATCAACTCCTTCATACATCTCCTCAGTGGTCACAGCTTTTTCCACATGGATAAATGAACTCCCCGGGATATCATCAGCGCGTAAAACACCAAAAACATTCAGTCCCGGTTCAAACTTAGTATCGATGATTTTCTTCGGCATCGGTCCGGGTTGTGTGGGTAAATCACAGGTAGCAAACCAGCTAACTATTATACATACTAAAACAATTAATTTATTTCTAATTCTCATCGCCCACCTAAAACCGAATACTATACCCGGCTGATATACTGGGTAAAATTTCAAAATCAAAACCGTAATACCCATAATCCGGGAAATAAAAATACCACTGCGGATCCCGGTGTAAAAATAAAATATTCCGGATCGTCATCGTAAAAATCGCATTGTCAGCGCCAAGGTACTCAGCCAGATAATAGCCAAATCCGCCGCGCAGTTTTTTCTTCCAACCAATATCCCACTCCAATCGCGGAGGATAGCGGACATTATTTTTAGCCGGCGTTAAATTTGTTGTGGAAAT
>DPVY01000180.1 GCA_003527965.1 Fidelibacterota bacterium | reverse complement strand
CAGTTGACGTGTTTTCAGTCTGTATCTTTAATAAATGGGAACCTTCACCGGTTATTGAATGACATTCTATGACATCGTTTTCTTCACGCGTTTTCTTGATAAAGTCATCATGTTTTTTGGACGGAGATGTCATAACAAATACAAAAGCGGTTACATCTTTTCCAATAGCTGCGTTATTGACTTTAGCATGATATCCGGCTATAATGCCCTTTTTTTCCAATTTCCGCATGCGTTCACTCACAGCGGGAATAGTCAATCCGACTTTTTCAGCAATTCGATTTCGCTGAATTCTTCCGTCTTTTTGAAGAATATCAAGAATTTGTACATCAATCGAGTCAATCATATTTAGGAACTCCTTTTTTTATGGATTTATATAGTAATCATCAAAATCAATTAATTATCTACTGGTGTAGTATTGAATTAACGCATAAGCGGAAAACAGACTTAATAATTGTTGAGTCCACGATAGAGAGGTCAGGATATATTGAGTTGGTTTAATAGGTACGACAATCGTATCGTTTGGTCTGATTTCCGGGATTAGTTTAGAATTACCGGTATCAAGAAATTCTTTGATATCAATAGTGGTTACATAATTTTCTTCATCCTTTTGAGACGAGTGAATGACCTTAATTTTAGTTAATTTAGCCATGCTCGTCGGTCCTCCGGCTGAAGAAATCAACTCAACCAGGTCGGTTCCAATCGGGACATCATATAGACCCGGTTTCTTGACCTCTCCCCAGACTTTAACGGTCATTAACAACGCATCATTTGTCGCGGAGAGAATATACCGTGAGGCATTTGAACGATTCGTTAAATCGCTTTGCGTTCGCAAAGTTTCCTGACCAAAACCGGTCGTGATAAAAACAATCAGGCAAAGAGCAATTAAACCTTTTTTCACATTTACACCTTGTTATTCAATTGTGAAATATATCCAATTAGAAACTGAACCCCCGATATCAATATTAGTATGCGGATCAACATAAGTTATAGATTTTATACACCAGCGATACCGCTGTCCAGATGACAGAGTGCCGGGTTCAGCTAAACTATCAAAATTAAAATTTTTCGATTGGCAAAAATCTCCATAATTTGGTGTTGTAAAGCGAGAAATCCAAATAACATTGTGGGTTTCGAAGTTTTCAAGCCAGATAACATATTCAGGGTTCAGGTTTGAGAAGTCATTCCATTCAAATATTGTCGGTTGAGCGGTCAGTGTTCCGGTTGGTTGCAGTGGTTCAACCTTGCTGATTACCGCATATTGTATCGTATCCGATGGATCGCTTTTATTGCCGGCCTGATCATAGGCTCTCAGATAATAGTAATAATCGATACAGAATTTTACCGAATCATCGACAAAAAACGTATCTGCGCCACTCACTGAAAATGCATTTAAATCCACCGCTAATGTAAATCTGTTTTCAATGTCCTGCTCAGCCTTATAAAGTTTGTAGCCTGATATGTCATCTTCGAGGTTTGGATGCCATTCCAGTATAATTCCGTTGCCGTTATTATATGGGCGAATACCGGTGGCGATTGTGTCCGTAGGCGCGGACTTGCCAACCCAGACCGGTGGGGCAGGAGCGTCGGGATCTTCAATACTATCACCGCATCCGGTGAACAGACCGAAGATGATTATTAAGGTGATTTGAGCAATCAGTGCATGTTTGATCAAAATTCTATGATGCTTCCAACCCGGTGGGTTGCTCCAAGATCATGGTTTAAAAACGAATAATCAATGTGAACAATTCGACTCATCACCTTATAAATTAAACCTAAACCGGTTGTCATGCCAGTATTATTTATACCTGCCCGGAAACTTATTTTGTTCTTGACAATACACTCCAGACCGTACCTCATTTTATCCCGATAGCGATAATCCTTTTCTACTCCCAAATTTAAATGCATGTGATATTGTTCGATAGCCTGCTCAAGACCAAAAGAAAAAACCGGGTAAAATTTAATCTCATCCTGCCGTTTGGTATTCCAATAGATTACTGTCCCGGTCGCATCTTTCAATGCCAGTCCGACGTTGAGTTTCCCAAGTTTCTTTATTTCAAACAGATCTTCACCGCTGACACATAAACGTCCGCCAATATCGATGCCAATACCGTAAGCTTCAAGTTTATAAAGTTTCTTATGGATTATTTTGAAATTAATGCCCCAGGGAAATTCAATCTTGAAGCGTGAATAACGCCAACCGAGATTAACTGATTTTGAAATATGACGGGCATAGCTGATAAAAAGAGCGTCCTCCAGATCGCTGAATGTTTTAAACGGATAATTCTGCAGGGCAAGAATGGAATCCCGACGAGCCGCCGGATCAGTGACTTCTTTGAGAATATTCGGTCGAATTGGAATATCGTCTACGCCGAATCGGAACCAACTGATCGCTCCCGAAGATTTTTCTGAAAGGGGCAGAGCAAGTCCGATATAATTATGATTTGCCAGCCCAAATCGGGAAGTGTACATTAATCCAACTTGAGTTTGTCGGACAAATGCCAGACCGGCGGGATTACTTGAAAAAGAAGTTGCGTTGCGGTCAAGCGCACCTGTGGCATTGCCCATTGCCAGAGCACGGGCACTGACTCCCGTTTCGAGGAAGGAGTCGGCATATTCCCCGGCCCGGGCAATTATCCCGCAAACAAGCATGAGTATAAAAATTCGGAATCTGATTTTCATCGGGCCTTTGCGATTTTACCGATAGATGTTACCTTTTTATTCTGTTTTTTTGCAATCATTTTATAAAAATAGACGCCGTTGGCAATAAAATTTCCATCTTCATCAAGACCATCCCACATAATTTCGTGGTACCCGCCTTCATTCATATCCAAACCGGTGCTGAAAATAGTCGCTTCCTCCAGGACTTTTATTAAACGCCCGGATGGCGCATAAATATTTATTTTGAATTTTTCAACCCACTGGGTTAACTCATATATGAAAGTTGTTCGGTCTTTGAAAGGGTTCGGATAGTTCCCGTAATCGATCAGCTTCAGTTCATCGCTAACGGTGAAAATAATTTCATTACCGGTGATATTGCCGGCGGCGTCACACAGAGCGACTTCAATGATATGCTCGCCATAATCCAGATCAGGTCGAAATTGTGCCGATATATAATTGCCGTTTATGAGCGTATCAGGGATATTAAGTTCAGAAAAATTGACCGTATTGTCATCCAGTTTAACCTTCAATCCTTTCGAATCGAATCGAACCCCGTTTTTATCTTCACCAATAATTGAAATGTTCGGTCTTCTGGCTACATAGGAGTCCTGAAAAAACTGTTGCCCGTCGAGGCTTAGCTCAAGTGCCGGCGGTTCGGTGTCCTGACATTTAATAAGCGTAAATTGCCCGGGATAGAATGACTCGGTCACATAACTGCTACGCTGATGTTGAGTGGTTTGTTTTATCCATATTTTCAGATAGGAATCCCGGCGCGCAATGGATACGTCGTGATCCGCTGTATCAGGAGAAAATATTTCGACCCGCAACGGCTTGAGCAAAGTATCGGAAACATTGGGCAGCAAAATCTCAATACTTTCAAACTGCCCACCGGGAATGCTGTTCTGAATTGAAAATTGCGGCTGATTTGAGTTCTGTGATACGAGTTTCCGGTTGAAAATTAACGCGGATGAATCCGTCAGGCTGTTTGGTTTAATCAGAATAGAATACCGGTCAAATTTCAATGTGTCGGTATTTATACCATTCAGGCTTGTGCCTGTTGCCGGCAGCACCGGGAAGGTATTGATATAGAGAGAATCTGTTAATGTATTATTCGCTTCATTCAATTCATTGATTTTATTTAGCGGATCGATAACAATTTTAAATTGTTGCCAGCCCGTGCCTAATATTCCGGAAATTGCATGAGTAGATTTGCGGTTGGGTAAGAGTCGAATTTGGGCGGTATTGAAAATCGATTCGACGCTGCCGTTTACTTTATATGCGATCATGTCTGTTTGCAGGGTATCATTGCCGTTATAATTCACCTCGACCAATAATTCCGGGAATGTTGTTCCGCCCTGTGAAATGCCTATTACCGCGAGATCGGGATTTTGTTTAATTTTGACGGAAAATGCGTTACTGACGGTTTGATTTTGGGAATTATCATAGGCAGCAAATCTAACACCGATCAATTTTCCCGCGGTGCCGATTTTCATAGGACTTTGCAAATACCAGCGGTTGGGTTCCGCGTTGTCCGGCGCCATTTTATGTTTAATGATTGATGCCGGATTATTAAAGCTGCTGACGAACTCGATTCCGTTTTCATCGAGGTATTCATACGCACTGACCGTATCCATCTCACATATAAAAGAATCGATGTTCGCTAATTCTGTCCGTACTGAAATGATAAAGTCCTCGCCTTTTTTCGGCAGCTCCGGCTGGACATTGAAACTGTAAAAGTTCAATCCCCGGATGCTCAATAATGTGACTCCGTGACCGTCATCTGTTGCTTCCGTATTGTTGAAGTAATAATTAATAAAGGTATTGCCCGGATTGATATTAAATGGCAGTTGAATCGATTGCCGAACAGTACTGTTTTCGATCTGCCCGATTTGAGGTTCCGGGAATACCCGGAAGGTAGCCGAGTCGTACAACTGGGTATAAATCTCACCGGATGCGAATGGCGCTAAGCCGGAAAGTTCGATAGTTTGACCGGGTTGCGGATTGCTTTCGCTGATCGTCAGATTCGACTGCTTTCCGGGGAAGGGGATTGTGATGGTCGGATCGCCGATAAGCATATAGGAATTAACCATTGAAAATTTCAGGTAATCAAAATAATGATCTGCCAGATACTTGATTTTCGCATACTGGATTGCCTCTCCGACAGTTATTCCCGGATTGAAAATGACATCATAGAAGGGTTTAGCCATCAGGTAGTCGTTTTTTATCCAGCCGACACTGGTCGCGCCCCAAAGACCTATCGCTCCGCCGTTTTCAGCAATTAACAGGTGTTCTCCGAGTCCGGTTACATTGGTGAAATCTGCGGTAAAACAGGTCAAACTGGTGATAAAGGGCAGTTTATTATAATTGTCCAGATACTCAATGTGGGAGGTGTTAAAAAGGGAGCGGTCAGACCATACAGCTCCGCCGCCATGCCCCATGAAATTGATTAGCGTCAAGCCTTTGTTGAACAGATATATTAATGTATCAGAACCACCGAAGAACGGTGTTTTTACAGATGATGGATTAATGAAAATCCGATTAATACTGAATTCTTTGGGTACCTGGCGGTTGATCATATTTTCGGTCTGATTCTTAAATACGTCTTCAAAACCGGCGATATAGAGCATCTCATTACGCCAGGGACCGACCGGGGCTTCATTTGTATAATTAATGCGTTTGTCAATGACCAGTTCCAGTTCCTTCCAATCCGATACCGGCCAGCGTCCGATCGCATACTCCGGTATCCCGGATTTTTCATCGAAAACCACATACCACTGATCGCTGGGACAGGCACCATATTTATACGACTGGTTAAAAAAAGCGGGGACATACTCTTCTTCCCGGATTTTAGAGTCACCGATCAGAAGGACTGAGTGTGGTTTGTGCGCCCGGTTTGCATGAATGTAAGCCAGATAGTCGCGAATGGCATAGGGGCTGACGATACCGTCATTGAATTCATTGTAAATATCTCTGATTCCGACAGCCTGAGCATTTATGCCGATGCTCTGGTAAAAGGAAATCAACTTTGCGAGTTTATACTTATATTGCTGATCCGATATTATCAGAAGATCAACCGAATTGCCTTCAGCGGTGATATTAAAAATTGTGTCGGCTTGTATACTGCGTGGCTGCATAATGCCTGCCCGGGAGGCTGCAATATAGAAGGTATTGTCGTCGTGGATGTAATCCTCAATCAAAACCGAATAGTTATCCGTCAGCGTACTGTACTCAACGCTGAAATCCATCAGTTTGCTTTTCCCGATTTTATAGACCGAGATGTCCGGATCTTCAAAACCGTCAATTTTGAAATGATAGACACCGATCGGCATATTTTCCGGGCGGGTAAAATCGATCCGGTCCTTATGCGCCCGATACAGCCGCTTATAGCGAATGTTCAGATAATCAAAAAGCACTTTGTCATATTTGTTTGTGGGATCGTCGCCGGCAACCGCCAACTGGATTTTGTTTTCTCCGTGCTTCAGGTAGCGATTCTGAAGTACCTGACCGGCGTCGTTCCGGATGATATGCGGAGTCTGGTCGCTCCAGCTATCGACGGCGGTATAGTAATCATTAATATAAACGGAAACTGTATGATTACCAGCCTGATAGGTCAAACCGTGCATGCCGACTTCAATATTGAACCGCTCAATGGTATTCATGTTCGGGTGAATCAATGGGAATGAATAGATCCTGGTTGTTCCGCCGTTGATACCACTGTCAAAAAACCAGTGATCACGCGTGTGAGTGGGACGATCGGTATCAACTTTGCCAAGTCTGTCGAAATGGCTGTTCTCTTCAAAATGAGTAGTGTATTCATAATCCACAGGAACGATTGCATTATTACTGCTTATCGTCGTTTTGGCTGATTCCTCAGCGTAGCGCAACCCGTCTTGCTCACCCCAGGTAAGGAAGTAGACGTTCTTATCTGTAAAAGGATCATAATAGTAATCGGCAACGCTGTTTGGGTTGCGCTGTCCGTAGAATTCAATATAATCGGATTTGTCGAATGAACCGTCGGATTCGCCTTTGACATAAATCGGCACTTCTTTGCCTCGATTGAACAGCTGCAACGACCGCGGATCAATATTCTTGATCGCAGCGCCGCTGTCTTTGAGAACTGCTCGAGTAATGCGGTAAATGCCGGTGGAATCAACGGTAATGCGCATCAGTTTCCGCCCAAACAGAAAATGGCTGCCCGGTTTCCTGAGAATCTTTCCCGGTAATGATCGCCGAACCTGACTGCTCAGGTCTAGGGCGTTTTCCAGATTCGATTCAGCGGCTTTCGGGAGTATCCTGAGATTTGAATTATTAGCAATTGATACGGAAACACTCAACTCTTCATAGTAGCGTAACTGCCTGCCGTTGTCGATTAATTGATAGGGATAAATTCTTACACTTGTAAGCGGCAGGTTGTTGACATACCCCAGAAATGTGATAATAACGGTTTCCCGAGGATATATATTGCCGATATCAGGAACGGTCTCATCATCGAATTCAAACTCTTCATTGTCCGGCTTTGATCTGTCGGAAAATCGCTCCGGTTTGCCGTTAACAGGCAGGACGACCCGGCTGGAACCATTGATCTGATAACTGATATCTTCAGGCATCGCGTTAAATATTTTGCTGAAACAGGGGAGCGAAGGATAAGCCAGGCGGCTGTCGTTTTTCAGCGCTTCGGCACGAATTGAAATAAAGCCATCGTCTGTAAAGATAAAGTCGGGCGCGCCGATTGAGCCCCGCCAGATCCAGCTGTTGTCATCAAGCCATGTTTCTGAATAATCAGCCGACTGTTTGGTTGTTATGAATTGGGGATTTGAAAAACCAATGCGGTTAAAAATCGAAATCAATAAAAGTATGTTGATAATTATGGCATTTACCGAATTGTACAAGAAATGTCCCCTCAATACCTGTCAGGTTTATAAGATACTTCTCCATAAGATGCAAATAATTTTGTAAACCTGGCAGGTATAACAAAAATATGCATTCTCTGTGTCTCCTCTGAGCAGATCCGTGTCAAAATTACTATAATTATTCTTTGTGCCTTCGAGCCTTTGTGGTTTTATTTATTCACCTACCAAACTTCCGCAGGTTCCCGCCGTTGAGGCAGGATTTCCCGATTACAGGCAGAGATATATACCCGCGCCGAGATTCATCGGCTATGGGGTTAAACAACATCTTCTCAAATCTCCCTGAAGAATAGTTTTCCATAATTGTCATCATTAATTTAACACACCTGCAAAAAATGTCTATATTTATTTTTGTTTTATTTTTTTTACTTGTTTACTTGTGTCTCCGCTCTGGCGGTGACACAAAGAAAGATTTGAGCAGTTACGTCTCAACGCGGGAGCGTTGAGACGAGTGATTTAGATTAACCCCCGGTTTTAACCGGGGGGATAAAGGCTGGGCCTCACGTTTCCGACTTCAGTCGGTGTCGGGAACTCACTCCTGACGGAATATTATCTTTGTGAAAGTTCGTTGTGCAGATCGTGAAAAACTCTGGTAAAAGTTGGTGGTTCTGTTTGCATAAACTTTCGCAAAGATATTCCGCCTACCCGAATGAATTCGGGGGTATATTATTAGCGCTCAGGATCCACCCAATGAATTGGGTGGTTATCCTTTTTACGCTTTCTTTTTACTCTCCGCTCCTGCGGTGACACAAAAAAAAGATTTGAGCAGCTCCGTCTCAACGCGGGAGCGTTGAGACGAGTGATAATAGATATAAACCAATTTGGCTTCGCTGAAAATTGGTTTTAGAAGCTGTTTTTAGTGGCTTTGTGGTTTATTTTTATTCCGGTTTAGTCTCAGGGACCGGATTTATCCTTTTTCATTCCCGATAAAGAATAATTTATTAAGAAGCTCCCGCAGCATGTCTTCATCCACGCTGCGATAAAATATTCCCTGGTAGGCAACGGCAATTTTCTGAGTCTCTTCAGAGACTATCACTATAACGGCGTCGGTTTCCTCCGACAATCCCAATGCGGCTCTATGGCGTGTTCCCAAAAGGGGATCCAGGTCCGGATTATCCGAAAGAGGTAAAATAGCTCCGGCTGCTTCGACAATATCATTTTGGATAATCACAGCGCCGTCATGGAGTGGACTGCCGGGATTAAATATTGAAATTAGCAGGCTGGAAGATACCTCAGCGTTTATAGTAATGGCATTCTCACGAATACTCTTCAAGCGGATTTCCCGCCCGAGAACAAATAAACCGCCCCATTTCCGGCGAACCAATTCTAATGAGGCTTCGATAATAGCTTCGATTGTTTTTGATTTTGGTTCACTTATAAACCGTCTTAATAAACGGCTCTGACCAATCATGATCAGAATCCGGCGCAATTCCGGCTGAAAAACAATGACAAATGCAATGACCCACACCGTCTGTAATTGCCCCATGATCCATGACAGGCTCTGTAAATTGAAGATATGAGCAATAAAGGATAATAATAAGATAATCGCCAATCCAAATATCATTTGTGAAGCGCGGGAACCTTTGAAAAACTGGTAAAGCTTCAGAAATATCCAGTAAACAATCAGAATATCGAGAACATCCCATATTGTTACCGTAATAAATTTTATTGTAAACAGGGTCATGTTAATTTTTCCCTATTATTGAATCAACGACCTTCACGGCCCGAACCGACTCTTTAACATCGTGAACTCTGACAAAACCGGCGCCGTTCATTATGGCGCTGGACATACTCGCCAAACTGCCCTCCAATCGTTGATCCACCGGTAGATCGAGTCGCTTCCCAATAAAAGATTTTCGGGAAAGTCCGACAAGAATCGGCTGTCCCAGGGATTGGAATTCAGCGAGATATCTCAATAACGTATAATTATCTTTGAAAGTTTTCCCAAAACCAAATCCGGGATCAATTATTATTTGATTTCTGGAAATTCCGGCATCGATAGCCCTTTGGACCGATAAAAAAAGATATTGCATGATTTCATCAATCAGGTTAGTGTAAACCGGGTTATTCTGCATGTTGCGGGGCGTACCCTTAATGTGCATTATTACAACAGTAGCATTATATTTTTTAATGACCGAAATCATTTCGGAATCATAGGTCAAACCGCTGATATCATTGACAATATCGGCGCCGTTTTGCAAAGCTTCCTCTGCTATTGCGGACTTGTATGTATCTACGGAAATCGGAATATCCGAATGTTTCCGGATAGCTTTAATAACAGGAATAACCCGGTCTGATTCGGTTCGAAGATCTACTGACTCGGCGCCCGGACGAGTCGATTCACCTCCGATGTCAATAATGTCGGCTCCCTCTTGCTCCATTGTCATAGCCGCTTTCAGGGCTTCATCTTCACCGGAATATTTACCGCCGTCCGAAAACGAATCAGGAGTCATATTAAGGATTCCCATGACATAGGTTTTTTTCCGGGTATCGAATACAGAATTGCCGATTTTGACATTGTAAATCTGCCGGGAGTTATCCTTAAAGAAATCGCTTAATTCCACTTGTAAACGGGCTAATCCGAAAGCCTGGTTTTTTAAACTATTAATAAGCCTGTCAAATTGTTTCTTCGTACCGGAAAGTATCGCGGGCGCTTGATCCACATTGCAAGTTGTGGCTTCCCGGCTGACGGCACACTCCCCGCCAACAGACAGCATCTGCTGTTTTAATATATTAGCAGCCGGACATGAGATCGGGTCGGTTTTAAGAATGAAAAATTCCCCTTTAGGAGTCATCGCCGCGATTCCCCCCGGATCCACCGGCAGGGTTTTCATCTCCTCAATATAATGAGGAATATCATTTATTTTTAGCTGTCTCAGCAGAGTCTTTTACTCCTTTTTTAGATTGGGTAACAGCTGGCTTCAGGCTTGTCGGTTTCGGGCGCGCCCGTTTCAATTCCGTTTTTGCTGATTTAGAGCGGGGTTTGCGGGGTTTGCTTTTTTTAACAGGATTCTTGATTTTTTCTCCATTTAAAAGCCGTTTAATGTTTTCCCCATCTATCACTTCATATTCTAACAGAGATTCGGCTAACAGTTTAAGAGCATCTAATTTATCTTCAAGTATTTTTGCAGCGACCTCCTCAGCATCTTCAACAATTTTGCGAACTTCCTGATCAATAATTTTTGCCGTGTCTTCACTGAAATCCCGATGTTTTGCAATCTCTCTGCCGAGAAATATTTCCTCATTTTGCTTGCCAAAAGTCAACGGTCCCAGACGGTCGCTCATGCCCCATTCACAAACCATTTTCCGCGCTAATTCAGTAGCGCGTTCAATATCATTACCGGCGCCGGTAGTTAATTCGTTAAAAATGATTTTTTCCGCAGCCCGACCACCGAGCAGAATACTCAGTCGGGCGGTTATATAGGATCGGGAATAATTGTGCCTTTCATCCATAGGCAGCTGGTGGGTAATACCCAATGCCCGACCCCGTGGTACAATAGTCACTTTGTGAATCGGATCGGCTTCGAGAATATTCATGGCAACCAGAACATGACCGGATTCGTGATAAGCGGTCAGATTACGTTCTTTCTCGGAGATCTGCAGACTCTTGCGCTCAACCCCCATCATGATTTTGTCTTTGGCTTCATCAAAATCCAACATATCTACGGCTTTTTTGTTTTTGCGGGCTGCCAGAAGCGCCGCTTCATTAACCAAATTTGCCAGATCGGCGCCGACTAAACCGGGAGTGCCTCTTGCAATTATGGATAATTTAATATCTTTTGCCATGGGGATATTCTTCGTATGAACCTTCAAAATGCCTTCGCGTCCTCTTACATCGGGTACATCCACGACGATCTGCCGATCAAAACGTCCCGGACGTAATAATGCCGTATCGAGCACATCGGGGCGGTTGGTTGCCGCGATGATAATGACGTTTGTATTTTCATCGAATCCGTCCATTTCGACAAGAAGCTGGTTTAGAGTCTGTTCGCGCTCGTCATGCCCACCACCGAGACCGGCGCCGCGATGACGACCGACAGCATCGATTTCATCAATAAAAATAATGCAAGGCGCGCTCTTTTTGCCCTGCTCAAACAAATCACGCACCCGCGAAGCACCGACACCGACGAACATTTCAACAAAATCGGCGCCGCTGATACTGTAAAAAGGCACGCCCGCTTCACCGGCGATGGCTTTTGCCAGAAGGGTTTTCCCGGTTCCGGGAGGGCCTAAAAGCAAAGCTCCTTTGGGAATTTTGCCGCCTAACCTGGAAAATTTGCCCGGCGATTTGAGGAATTCAATGATTTCTTCTAACTCCTCTTTGGCTTCGACACATCCGGCAACATCATCAAACGTTACTTTGGGTCGATCCGACGTCCAGAGCCGGGCTTTACTTTTGCCAAAGCCAAATATACCCTTGTTATTTTGCCCCTGCATGCGGCGCATGAAAAATAACCAGATACCGATAAACAGCAGCCAAGGTAAAAGATTAACCAAATATGCCGTCCATTCAACGGTTTTTTCTTTGAAATTGTACTTCAGATTATAACGATCCCATTCTTCCAGCATTTCCGGTCCGATGTTGGGAGGCAGAATCAGATGGATTTTTTTAACTTCCACGGGGCGGGTGCCAATAATTAATGTTGTTTTTTCCTTTAGCACGCCGTGGAATTCCCGCTCAATGATTGTTGCCTCGGCAATCATCTCATTGGCGAGCAGATCTTTATATTGTGAAAAGGTAATGACGACTTCTTCTTTTGAGCCCGTACCCAGTATCTGAATGAGAAAAATGGAGCTGATAATAATGATAATCCACATCAGGGAAGTTTTGGAGGCTTTCTTCCATTTAAACTCATCATTATTGTCTTTTGGCTTATTTTTTGGCGAATATTTCCCTTTGGGCGGAAGCATTTGTTTTTTCTTACCGTCATTTTTGGGCGATTTCGATCGCAAGTGATTGCTTTTTAGTGTCATTTATTTCCATCCTGGTTTAAGTAGTAGACTGATTTTAAATTTCGCATTTTTTGCACCAGATCGAGACCATAACCAACAACATATTTATCGGGGATCGTAAATCCGACATAATCAATGTCAAAATCCAGCTTCGTATACTCTTTCATTAATAATGAAGCAAATCGTACGGATTTGGTCTCACTGCCTTCAAGGCGCTTCCTGAGAAAATTAATGGATAAACCGGAGTCGATAATGTCCTCGACAATGATAACATCCCTGCCGGTAATATCACAACTTATATCTTTTAAGAGCCGTACGGTTCCACTGGTCATGGTTTCATTGGCATAGCTGGAAATCTTGATAAAATCAACTTCGGCTTGAATCGACATTTCTCGGATTAAATCGGCAAAAAATATAAAACTGCCGTTTAACACACCGATCATGATCGGAACGGAATCTTTGTAATCTTTGGAAATAGATTCCGCCATTTCCCGAATGCGATTTTGGATAGTTTCGTAAGAGAGCAGTTGGTGGAGCGTTAATCCGCTAAATTTTCC
>DPVY01000213.1 GCA_003527965.1 Fidelibacterota bacterium | reverse complement strand
ATCGGGATTTCGCTTCGCTCAATATCCAGTATCTTTTTTGATTTGTGAATAAATTTAACGACAATTATTTTCTTTGTATTTTTACTCCGAAGGAGTCCCTTCGGGATAAGAGACTAATATGCAGCGCTATTCCAGAGCGATATCCAACCTGCCGGAATACCAGCCTGATTCTCCAATTTTCTTTCCGGAATTATCAAAGCGCAACAGATTCCAGCTGCCGACCTGCATGGTCAAAAATCCCCGTTGACCGTCACCCGGAATCACCTGAATATAATACTGATCGGGAATTTCATTTCCCTTGATTGGTGTTGATTCATAATCGAATGAACGATCCAGATATCCCGTTTCCCATGATTTAGTATCCGACTGATAGGCTATATAGTAAATATCGCCGTTTTGTTGATTGACGCTTATATCAGTAATGTAACGATCTTCAAGATACCGGCAGATGTGACCGTCCGGTGATAAATAGACGATCCCCGCATCGGTGGCAGTCCAGCAGCCGCCGTTGATCGGGTCGGGATACACTTTTTTCGGGTCAATTATACCCGGATAGGCTTGAACTTGATAAGTGTCATATAGCTGTACCTGGAACAGGCTGTCCTTTCCGGAAACACTGATCCAGGTACAGACTGACAATGAATCAAAACAGATATGGCTCTTAACGGCGAGTTGAAAGGGAAGGGGAATTGATTGTATATATGCTCCCAGGGTCGTTAGAATTATCAACTGATTTTGATCATAGCCGAGGATATAGAGTCGTTGATTAGCGGCGTCGAGTGCAAAATCAATCGGTCGATCGTTTAATTCCAGGGTATTGACCGGATTTAATTCCGGATCGGTAACAATAATCTGCTGGTTCCAGTATTCCGCAATATAGATGTTGCCCTCCCGGGGATGAATTTCAACGGCGATAGGCGATGGAAAGTAATTTACCGCCATAATATGTTCGGCATCGTAGGTCAGTTTTTGCACGACAAAATTATAAAAATCGGCAATGATAAAATTTACCGGACCGGGAATTATCCTGACCGTATCGGACAGTGTTCCGGCGTCATATTCGGTGAATGCCTGAACGGCGTATCTGTAGGTCGTGTCATATTTGGCGGAAGTATCAAAAAAGAAGTTCGTATCAGCTGATATAGTGCGAAACGAATCCAATTCTGCATTTTCTATGGCGCGGTAAATTTGATAATGGGAAAGGTCTTCGACGTCCATTTTGCTCCAGCGCAATTCGATCGTATTACGATGGGACTTAACCCGCACATTCGTGGGAGCGCCATGCGTGAACGGGTTATTCGGGTCGAAGGGATTCGTTCTATCACGATCCGAACAACTGTTTATGAGCAGCAAAGCGGCGATGATGATAATTACGTTCATATCAACGATTAAAGGATAATAAAGTGATGAGAAATCCAACTTCGAATCCGACAAAACTCCAGCCGGAAAGTTTATCATATTTGACAGCTTTATCGTATAATCTGTTCATATCATCGATATTGCCGGAATGCTGATACTTTCTGTATGCGGCGTCGGCTTCCGAGTGATAATGCCATGACAGGGCGCTGAAAACCGTCATGACCCCAAATCCTAAAAGCCCCTGTCTGGTGATTCCGATGCGATGCTTCGGCGCGGTTTGTACTTTCAGGATTTCCGGATGCCGGATTTTGAGACTGTCTGTGGATGAGGATAGGGCAAATTGCGGAATTGATTGCATTAATTGTAACGGCTCAGCGAACAGTGCCGAAGAGATACAAACTATCAATACAATTTGTAATATGCGTTTCATTTTTTAACCTGATAATAATGCAGATTGCGGGCATTATCGCAAACAATTAATCCGTCCGGAGACACTATTGCCTTTTTGATACCTTTTTCAAAAGAAAGTTCCCAGACTTTTTCTCCGGTTTCGGAATGCAATGCTACGATCTGTCCTCGTGAATACGGGATAATGATTATTGACCCGACTGCGTACAAAGGTTTATTGATCAGTCCGGTTCCTTTATAATGCCAGAATTCGGCGCCGGTATTCTTATCAAGATTTCGGACTGTCCCATCGCTGAATCCAATCGTTACACTTTTTCCAAGCACAAGCGGCTCTGAATAGATTGGGACGTCGTACTTTTTCTCGAAGCGGATTTGTTTTTCTGAAAGGTTTATAATGCAGAATTGTCCTGTTCCATCAGCAGCAAAACAGAAACCGCCGGAGATAGTGAAGACCGGATTGATGGAAAGCGGCAGATCAATCTTTCCCGATGGAGTTAAATTTCGATCATAAAACCTGATAAAACCATCCGCGGTGTATAGCCAGATTTTATCTTTGAATTGATAAAGCCCTTGCGTTATCTGCGCCGGTACGGAGCGTCTATGAATGAGGTCGCCTTTTTTAAGATCAATCTTGACGACCTCCGTTTCATGTTGACGAACATAAACCGTATCGTTATTGAGCAGTATTGCTCCGCCGATATCTTTTATTTTATATTTTGTTTCGATTTTTTGGGTTTTCAAATTGTATGCTAACAAGTGGTTTTCGTTGGCAGCCGTCAAAAACAGTCGCTGGTGAAGCGAATCTTGCAATAAAATTTCCACAGGTCTGCGGAAAGGACGCCAGGTGTTTTTGATTTTTTTGCCGTTTTCCAATTTAATGACAAAAATCTCACCCCGATAGGTGTTGATCAATAGTCGTTCATTATTTACTATCATTAGATCTTTGGGCGGTGATGAAAGATGTCGTTTCCAGATGAGATCAGGCTTTTTTGCGAGTGAGAAAATCGGAAAATCAGCAGAGTCAATAAATTCAACCGCTTCCCGAAGACCTTGTGCGCATTGATTTATTACCAGGCTGAGGATCAGCAATTGGAACCAAATTATTTTTTTAAAATTCATTAATAGTCCCATCCAAAGAAAAATTGTGTAAACAACCCTTTTTCCAGTTTGTGAAAATCCGTCGTTTTTCCAATATCCAGACGCAGAACCAGACCACCGAGCAGATTGCCCCTTAATCCAAAACCGAAACTGCCGCGCATACCGGGAAATTCATAATCCCAGGCGTTTCCGATGTCAAAAAACAGGGCGCCCCGGACCGGAGCAAATCCAATCCCGGTTTTTTTAAATTTTACCATTATACTTTCGGCAAAGGGGAAGCGGAATTCATTATTCAGCAGTACATATTTGCTGCCGTAAATCTCGTTGATACGGTATCCTCTTAATCCCCAGCTGCCGCCGATATAAAACCGGCGAATGTCGGTTCCTTCGTTCAACCAGAATAGCGACCGGTGTGCGAAGGTAATCTGACGATGAAAGCGCCAATAATACCGGAAATCAAAGAGCACCGTATAATTATGAATGTGTGATTTAAAAAAATCAAATGCCGGACCAAAAGTAAAGCGAAAACGCCAGCCGTCAATCGGTCCGGTATAAGTCCATAATGAATTGTCGTGGATGAATGAAAAGTAATTTGAGACTAAATAAGCGGTTTTAAGCTTAGAAAAATAATCGTCTTTAATAGAACTCCACAGCGATGTGCTGAATTCCAGGCGGTGGAATACGTCGATCGGGTAATTTAAAGCTCCTCTGACACCGACGGATCTTTCAAAGTAGAATCCCTGGTAGGGATCGAAATAATCGTTGGCAAAATGAAAGATGCCCAAGCCGAAATTTGACCGGTGTGTTAAATCCACCAGGGTAATTGCAACATTAAAACGGTCCATAATTTCCGATGACGTTTCGGCGGTGTTTGCCAGCAGAAAATGATAGTATCGATTACCGAGCACATCGGAAATACTTAACTGAGCCCCGCCTAAAAATCCGAAGATCGGGTCGTACGCCACGGCAGTCTGCGCAAAATCCAGGCTGTATTTCATTTTATACGGACGATTTTCTTTTCGGGAAATACCCAAAGTCGATGGAAGATCAATTCCGGAATAATCTGTTTTTACAGCTCTGGTTTGAACAGAGATAAGGGAAGTATCCGGCTGTATCGGCAGTTGATGTATCTGGAAATTATATTTCAGGAATACGGTGCTCAGCAATGTATCGGAGTTCACCGGCAAAACATCATAAACTCCGGTATGGTAATTGGTGATTTGTTTTAATTGTACAGTGTGGTCAATCGAAGGAAAATCGGATAAATTCAGCGAAGCAGTCCAGACATTCATGGTTCCGGTGATATCACTCAGAAAATAGATCACACCCGGATCTTGACTGGACCAGACCGGTTTACTGTTTATCGCATTATTGTCTGTTATTTGAATGATTTCCTTAGTGTCGGAATCTAAGAGGAATAAATTTGAACCTTTTTGATTTTGCTTAGACGTTCGGTCGGATTCAAATACAATCCATTTGCCTGACGGATCAAAACAGGGCGACCGGTCGACGTATAGATCGGCGGTCAGCCGGATCACCCGTTCTTTATTGATTTCCCAGAGATAAATATCCATATAACCGGCTTCATTTTGGGCGGAAAACAGTATCTTTGTGTTATCGGGCGACCATTTTGGTGATCGGATCGTTACAAGATCAGACTGCTGCATGGAGGTAATTTCACGCCGGCTTTCGATGTCAATTACGCGTAACACGTCCTGACTGCCGGATTTGGTGACCAGCACAAGCTGTCCTTGACTATTAACGTTAAAACCGGTTTGCAGAAAATGAAGAGACTCATAACCGGCATTGCGTTCGCCTTTTATCAGGGGTTTTGCTTTCTTTTTTTTGTCTGTCCGGGAATAAACATCCGTGTATCCAAAACGGTTTGACAGATAGATGAGCTTTCGTTTGCCGTCTTTATCGATATAATAATCCGGGCTGATATTTGATCCATGTTCGGTTATCTGGAATTCGTTTGGTTTCAGAACCGATTCCTTTGAAAGATTATTTGCAAATTTTTGTTTTAGATCCAATTTCCATTCATCAGTAACCTGGGAGTACTTTTTAGCGGAAATTGCTGTCATGGCGTCTTCAAACGATTCGTAGCGCCAGTAATTTTCCAATAATGTTCTGATCCGGTCGGCGCCGTATGTGTTCTCATAAAATTGTAAAAAAGATTGACCCTCTTTGTACAGCAGATAACCGGCTTGCATTAATTCATAACTGTCCAGGGGGAACAGATAATCGTGCAAGACAGCGTCGCGAATAATAAGTTCGGCGTCGGAATCCCAGCCTTCGGACCAGGATTCAGCCAGCCCTTCTACAAACCACAAGGGAAAATAGGGCGTATCCCAGAGCCCGATATCGCGCGCGACGGATGCAATTTTATGATGCATGAATACATGGACAAGTTCATGCCGGATGACGTTTCTGAATTCTTCCAGCTTGCCGGAGTAAGGGATGACGACCCGACGTTTTAGAAATTCAAAAAAACCGCCAACACCTTCGGGAATCCACATTGGCAGGACGTTGGTCTGTTGAAAATGGATATGATTACTGTAAATAATAAGCGGAATGGGTGAAATGATCGTATGGTTAAATTTTTGTTCCAGTTCATTAAAGGCTTCCTCGGCGTAATATGCCGCCAGCTGGACCAGGTCATGCTCTTCTTTATAATAGTAAATATTGAAATGATCGGTTGAGAGCACCTGCCATTCAAACTGTTCATACTGAACCTTATTCCGTCCGAAGTAAAATTGACAAAAGGAGGGAGTCGTAAAGGCAAACAACAGTAATAGTCCGCCCAAGCAATATGGTAGTAGATGCTTTGTCTTTTTAACCGGCTGCTTAACCATGTGTAGGAAAATTGAAATCATTAATTACAAATAGTTTTCAATAAACCTGATTTACATTTAATAATGGTAATGATGCTTGATTTTTGGGTAAAAAGCAAATAAAAAATGACAAGCGGTCAATTGCAATTATTTACGGGAAATTAGAAAGATAAGAATTACAAGCAGGCTAACTAACGAGGTCAGGATTGAGCCGGATGTAAACGCCATAAAAATTCAACGTTAACTAAAACAACTGTACGCGTTTGCATTCCGACTTCAATCAAACCGTTATCGGGCATGTTTTTAGGCACACATTCCTACTCTTTCTTGCGTTATATTGCTTTCTACCCTGTTAAACGCAATTTCTGCGATCTTATGTACTGTTTCCTGATAAGTAAAATTAGTATTTATAAAACATGCTCTGGGAAAATAACTGCAATCTATAGGTCTGGGGCGCTGTGTCATTCCGGGAACCAGGTTTGCTTCGAGAAAATACGGGCAATTATTACCATCCATTATTATATCAATTCTGCCATAATCTCGGGCGCCTAAAGCGATAAAAGCATTTTTTGCGATTGAAACAACACTTTTATATATATCTTTATCATCTATCGCAATTACTTTTTCTTTGTTTTCTTTTTTTATATTGTAGCTAAGAATTTTATTGGCTGAATTTTTATCTGGAAAAATTATCTCTACTGGCATGGCTATTGGTTCACAATTAAAGTCCGAACCAAGAATTGCAACTGTAAATTCTCTGCCACTTATAAATTTTTCTACCAAAACTGGTTGTTTAAATAAAGTATAAATATTTTGAACTTTCTTTTGGTAACTTTCAAAATCATAAACCACAGAATCACTTCCGATGCCTTTACTGTCACCTTCACGCAAGGGCTTAATAAATAAAGGAAAATTAACAGGAAGTTCATTAGCACTTTTATACATGCCGGGTTTTGCAATAAAATAGGGAGCTGTATTTATACCAAATTCTTCTACTCTTTTTTTTGCAGCAACTTTGCTGAATTCCAATTCAATTGCATCTTTTTCTGAACCAGTATAATTTATGCCAGCTTCTTCCATATATTCTGATATCCATATTTTATCTGCTCTGTTTTTTGTTATTTCAAGTCCGTTAAAAATGACATATTTAATTCCAGAAAAAACCAAATCTGGTTTTCTATAAATAATTTCATCTAAATCTGATTTTGTTCTAATGATATTAAAATTAACATGAGTATAATTTTCAATTAAAGCATTGGACACACTTATACAATTTTTTACAGAGCCAAAACCCATCATGGCTAAATCAGCAATATCGGTTGCGATAACTTCAATAAGTCTGTCTCCTTTTTTAACTTCTGCTACATCAAATAACAATATAGATTCCTCCTTGATAAAAAATTCGTACTTAAAAAACATATAGTGTTTCAAGATATAAAAAAAATACAATTATGCAAGTTTATTTATCAAAAAATCAAAGAATACCCCGCAGCTTGCACCGGGGATAGGAACTTTTAGAATTTTCTTTTATTTATCCCAAAAGTTTTATGCCTAATATAGGTTTATAAGGATGGCGTAAGCAAATCTGCTTATTAACTGTACTTTTTATGATACTACTTCAACAATAACAGTTTATTCGTCAGTTGCAGATTTCCGCTGTTCAATTTCACGAAGTAAATACCGCTTGGATAGCGGGAAGCATTCCACTTAATCGTATAGATGCCGGCATCTATGTTTCCATTGTATAGGTTTTCAACAAAGGCTCCGTTGATATTGTATATATCGATGCGAATATCGGACTGCCGAGGCAGACAAAATTCAATGGCAGTTACCGGATTAAATGGATTGGGATAGCTGCGGAGCAGTGTATATTCCGCCGGAAGTGGGGTCTCCGGTTCATTTGATATAAGATAATAACAATTACTCTGATAGGATGATGCGGTGGCAAGCGTTTGCCCTTTTCGTGTTTTGCCTATTGTAAACTCGATCTGTTCCTGTTGTGAATTGATAAAATCCAGGATATAGGTTCCGGGTTGAAAGGGTCCGAACCGTGCCGACAATTCAAAAGGGCAGAGGCAATCGCAGGGCGCTCCGGTATCGGTTATTGCAACGTGAAATGTATCGTTACTTAGCCATCCCTGCCAAAGTGGCTCTAAACAACAGTTTAAATCGGTTGCGTTCCAGGTGAGAATCAGTTCATTTTGATCTGTTTCGACAGTGACTTTTTCATTCACAATGAATATAGGATAGCCGTATTCACCGTCCTTAAAATGTAGCG
Source organism: Fidelibacterota bacterium (assembly GCA_003527965.1). Classification (GTDB taxonomy): domain Bacteria; phylum Fidelibacterota; class UBA2242; order UBA2242; family UBA2242; genus DPVY01. The sequence goes on along the minus strand of DPVY01000213.1, from coordinate 2,306 downwards.
TGTATTTCCCCGATGGAAAAGGTCCGAACGCAGCCGTCAGGTATTGCGGACAGGAACAGCTATTCTGAAGACCGGTATCAGTAACTGTGACTTGGAATGTATCGTTTTCCAAAAATCCCTGCCAATCGGGTTTAATATTACAATTAATCGAATCGATGTGCCAGATAAGATGCATATTTTCGTTATATGAAGATGCATTCAATGTTGAAATAAATAGCGGCTGACATCCCGATTCGTAGTGATCACATAACGGGATTTCCATACCACCCTGATCAAACAGATCACCTGACATATTCACACACTCAGGGTCGGAAAAAGAGATCAGTTGAACCTGGTTAATTGACAATGTCGTATCAATAACAAATGTCGTATCGCCTATAAACTTATTTGTCGTATGAATGATTAGGGAATATTGACTGGCGGGAGGTGTTTTGATTGTAACAGCCAGATCAAAATAGCACATACAATACGCCCAGTCGGAAGAAGTATCATTTTCCATTATATATATTGTTGATCCTTCTATTTGGAGATCCATGACATATTTAGCGCCACAATTTTGCCATGTCTGGTAATGCCAGATGGTCAGGCTGTCGCCGTGAAAGTCAAATTCAATTCTGTCGTCCTGAGCATGGAGTGAGACAACAAAGATCATAGCGAATAAAAGGATTAATCTTTTCATTTTTACCGCCCTGCATGATTAATGCTTTGATCCTCCTCATGAGGATTAGTTTATAATTCAAGTTAATGGCAATTATGAAAAATAGCAAATCCGTGCTGTTGTTTTTCAATTATTTTCATCTTTTAAGTTATCATTATCGAATATCTTGCCCTCGTTTTATAACGTGTTCAGTATATTCTGCAAAACATTAACACACCAATCATTATGTTAACCGCAAAGGGTGAGGAAATTGATAAAGTGCTTGGACTTGAGTTTGGGGCCGATGATTATATGACAAAACCTTTTTCTGTCCGTGAACTTATCGCACGGATTAAAGCAATCTTAAGACGCACAGAAAATCATACTACAGAAAATATAACTATCAAAATCGGAAAACTATCGGTTGATTTCAAATCCTTTACAGCTTTATTGAATGGTAATGTAGAAAAGATGACACATAAAGAGTTTGAAATTCTTAGAATCCTTTATGAAATGAAAACAGGAATAAAACCATAAGTCGAAGTTGCTGGATGAAGTATGGGGGAATGACACATTTATTACAAAAAGAACTGTTGATAATTTTATCCTGAAATTGCGGCAAAGGATCGAAGAAAGTCCTTCTAGTCCAACAATAATTATAACTGTTTATGGTATCGGCTATAAAATAGTCATATAATAAATAATGTAAATTCTACATAGAAAGGACTGATATAAATACCAGCCCTTTCCATTTTTATAATATTGACTACAGTGTAAATATTATTTCAACAATAGGATTTTCTGGGATTGCCGAAAGTTCGGTGTGATCATTACAACAATGTACATACCTGAAGCTAATGGTTTTCCTTTGTTGTCAACGCCATGCCATACCACGCTATGATAACCTTTTGAATATTTTGAGGATAATCCGTTATTAAGAGTCCATACTTCATGTCCCATTATATCGTAGATTACCATTGATACCTTTGATTCCTCTGACAATATAAACTTCAATGTTGTGCTGGGATTAGATGGATTCGGAGAAGGAGGCAGTAATGAAAAATTCTGTATTTGCTCTTTCTTTTTCTTTTCAGGAGCTTCAATATCGTATAATTCAGTTAATATAATCGCAGCTTCTGATTCCGAAAAATCACTTAATATTTTTGTAAAGCAGGATTGGGCTTGAGCATTATTTGATAATTTTCCTTTAGTATCAATGTATAACATTCCTTGTTCGAGTAAGGCCCAGGCGTTTTTTTCTTTAGAATTTGAATAGTTGAAATATTTTTCTATTAGTTTGTTAGATCGCTTCAAGGCTTCATCAAAATTAAGTTCATCGGCAAATAGTGTGACAGAATGATCATAGGCTGTAATTCCAATCAGTTGGTCAGGGTAAGTATTATATAGTTCATCCAGGTTTTTTAGTAATCCCTTTTTGTCACTCAATTTTGTATACAGTCTTTTTAATCTGAGCACAATTTTTTGAACTATTGGATCATCAGGCACAATATCAGCAGCCTTATTCAAAATATCAATTGCTTCAACATAATTGCTATCTGCTTTCTCAAGGTAATAAGCCTGCTTTAACAGATCATCTATATAATCTGAATCACTACCATTAACAGATTTAGGCAGCGAATATCCTAGAGAGCTTGCTGTTGGATCGGTG
>DPVY01000206.1 GCA_003527965.1 Fidelibacterota bacterium | reverse complement strand
GCTCTTCCGATCTAAAAATATAAGTAAAATCAGTACCGGGGCGACATATTTGATCAGGATTGACTAGGTAGCCGTTATAACTCCGGGGAAATTCTTCGTTCCTTCAAGTAAATATGGCAGCGCCTTCCTTGTTCCCCAGAACCAACCGACAAACAGCGCAATAAAAATACCACCTAAAGGTAAAAAGATATTAGCAGAAATAAAATCAACTAATCCAAAACATGTCAGACCAAAAATTGTAAATTTTTGCCAACCGCAAAAGGACATCGCGCTGGGAACGCCAATTAAAAATACGATCCCTCCTAATATTACCGATACCTTTTTCCGGCTGAAATTGAATTCATCTACAACAAAAGTTGTAATGACTTCCAAAAGTGATATTGTTGATGTCAGGGCAGCCATTGAAAGCAATAAAAAGAAAACAATACGAAAAATATAGCCACCCGGAATGGCATTAAACATCACGGGTAAAACATTAAAAATAAGTGACGGCCCCTGAGCCGGTTTCAGCCCCATGGCAAAAACAGCCGGAAAAATCATAAACCCTGCCAGAATTGCTATTAAAGTATCGAGAAAGACAATACTCAAGGCGCTATTGGGAATATTTTCATTTTTCGACATATAACTGCCGTAAGTCAATAATGCTCCCATACCCAAACTAAGCGAAAAGAACGCCTGCCCTAAAGCGATCATAAAAGTTTTCCCTGAAATAGCGGAAAAATCGGCTTTCAGTAAGTACCGAACACCCTCTCCGGCACCATTAAGGGTAATTCCTCTGATAACCAGCACGATAATTAAAAAAAGCAGCATCGGCATCATAAATTTACTGGCCCTTTCGATCCCTTTTGTTACACCGGCATAGATTATTGCAACCGTCAGTATCATAAAAGCCGCATGAAAAGTCAGTGTCCAGTATGGTTGTGACGACAAGGAATTAAATAGCTGACCGGCCGATTCAGGATCATTGAATTGACGGAAGCTGCCCTTTATTGATTCGATGACATAGCCCAAACTCCAACCGGCGATGACATTGTAATAAGAGAGAATTAAAAAACCTGTAATAACACCAAGTCCGCCAACTGCTATCCAGAATGGATTTCCTTTTGATAGCTCTCTGAAACTTCCAACCGGGTTTTTTTGAGCGGTACGTCCAATTAATATTTCCGCGATAACTACAGGAAGCCCCACCAGAACGATACATATCAGATAGAGGACTATAAAAGCTGCACCGCCGTTTTCACCGACTAAATAAGGAAATTTCCAGATATTGCCCAAGCCCACGGCAGAGCCGGCGGCGGCAAGAATAAATCCAAGTCTTGAGCCCCATTGCTCGCGTTTAATTTCCATTTAACCCCCTAAAATTAAAGGAAATATCTATTCCAACACTCTTTGCTTGAGTATCCATAGATAATTCAATATTATCACTCGGGAAATTATATAAATGAGCGTCAACGTAGGCATCTAACATCCCAATTATATAAATTCCAAAACACCACCAGGCGTACTTATTGCGTTTTTCGCGGGGTCTCCATGTATTTAATGATAAATCATACCCTGTAACTATTTTTACCTGCTCTTTCTTCTCCGCCTCATTCAAACCATTCCAGGCAACAACACCAATGGACTCTTTCGTATCTTTGATATATTGATAAATTGAATTGTATTCGATCGTCCTGTAAATATGGTACGCCTCAAGAGACACGTATATTGCCGCTTTAAGCGGTTTTCGGACATAAAGTTGTCCCCAACCCGGAATTATGGCAGATCTTATCAGCGCTGCCCGGGGTGATACGACACGTATACTATCGACCTTATATTTTTCAGATCCGAGCGTTGCAGGACTCATTAAGAGGAGCAAGACAATATAACCCGTTATAATAGCGTTTCGGAATAATTTTATTTTATCACCTGCTTGAAAGTCCATTAACAAATAAAATATTTTAAGATTAGCCGGTTAAACTTACCATCCGCCGATAACAAATGCAGATTGCGGGACAATGGAAATCTCTATCTCTTTAGCATTGGCATCATATAATTCGCCGTCAAAGTGAACAGGGAGTGGATAATCGCTTTTTACGTTAATTTTACTTCCCTTGCGCAAGGTAACTTCCTTCACGACATCAACCGTACCGTTTTTAAGACGGGCAAAATTCAAGATGATTTTCCAAATCGGTATATCGGAAATGTGGCAAATATCAAAAACACTGTCGTGAATTGACGCCTGTGGAGTGAGTTTGAGCCCGCCGCCAACGCTCCAGCCATTCCCTATTGCGAGTAAAAATGAATGCCCTTGCCCTAATATTATTCCGTCTATTTCGATTTTAATCGGGATCGCTTTCCAAAGGGTTAAACTGGACAGAACGGCATAAAGGTATGAAAGACTGCCTTTAAGAATTTTTACTTTCTTATTGCGGTAATTGACAAAGCCGTCAAAACCTATTCCGACAGCGTTTAGAAAAACCCTCTCTCCAATTGTACCCAGATCCATAAGACGTATCTTATAATCAATGATTATATCCACCGCTTTCTGAAGATTCCTGGTCACGGCTATACTGCGGGCAAAATCATTACCGGTGCCGTCGGGGATAATTCCAAAAGGGGTTGTGGTACCTGCAAGACCATTCATCACTTCGTTGGCTGTTCCATCTCCGCCATAGGCGATTACGGCGTCATATTCCCGGTGAATTTTGTCGGATATACGGGCAGCATGAAAGGGCTCCCGGGTATAGTAGTAATCGAATTTATGACTTGTTTGATCGGTGATCTCTTTCAACATGGGCAGATGTTTAAGGGTGTGTCCCCGTCCTGCCGCCGGGTTAACAATTACTGCAAATTTTCGTGTCAATATATTACTCCAATGTTGCCACGGCTTCGATTTCTACCAAAGCATCCAGGGGAAGCCGGCTGACCTGAACTGCTGATCGGGCGGGTTGATTATCAGGAAATATTTCCATAAAAACGTCGTTCAATTTCGAAAATTCCGCAAGGTCCGTCATAAATACGGTCAGTTTTACAATATTTTGCATACTGCTGCCGGCTGCTTCCATGACCTGGGATAAATTTTCCAAATCCTGGCGAACCTGTGCTTTGAAGTCGGTAGTTTCAATCTTTCCCGAGGCGGGATTGATTGGAATTTGACCTGCAGTAAAAACAAATCCATTAGACACTATAGCCTGACTATAAGGTCCGACTGCCTTGGGAGCATTTTTAGTGCTGATTACTTTGCGACTCATATCTTTACCTCTGCCCAAAATTATATTTATTTCCCCCAACAAATATTCAGGTCCTTATTAGCCTTCAACTCATTCAGCCTTCGAACCGGTGTAGTAAGGGGCGCCTCGTGGAGTCTTTCCGGGTTTTCATGTGCCTCTTTATCGATCGTCAACATCGCCTCAACAAATTTATCCAGAGCCTGCTTGCTCTCTGTTTCCGTCGGTTCGACCATAATGGCTTCTTTCACAATCAGAGGAAAGTAGATCGTCGGAGCATGTATCCCAAAATCCAACAACCGCTTGGCAATATCAAGAGTCTTAATACCTAATTGACGATGATTATCGCCGGAAGCAACGAACTCATGCATGCATACCCGGTTGTAGGGCACCAAAAACCTATCCGCCAGTTTCACACGTAGATAATTTGCATTTAATATGGCATTTCGCGATACCGATTTTATTCCCTCTACACCGAGCAGTGAGATGTATACGTACGCTCTAACCATGACGCCAAAGTTGCCGTACAATCCCAAGACTTTGCCAATCGATTCGGGAAAGTTATCGGAAAGTTTAAAATCTGTTCCATCCTTTACAACCCGTGGAACCGGCAGAAATTTTGACAATTTTTCAACGACCGCGATCGGACCACTGCCGGGTCCACCGCCGCCATGAGGCGTCGCAAAGGTCTTGTGCAGATTAATATGAGTAATATCAAATCCCATATCGCCGGGACGAGTTATACCCAACAGTGCGTTTAAATTGGCTCCATCCATATAAACGAGTCCGTCATATTGGTGAACTATTTCTACAATCTGTTCAACTTCTTCTTCAAAAAGACCCAACGTATTGGGGTTGGTAATCATTAATCCGGCAACTTCTGCATTCATCTTTGCTCTCAAATCGTCAATATCGAGACAACCTCGTTCATTGGATTTCAGAGGGAGGGTTTGAAAATTCGCCGAACAGGCGCTGGAAGGATTTGTGCCGTGCGCCGAATCAGGGATTAGTATATATTTACGTTGTTCACCTTTGCTTTCAAAATATTTCTTCATTATCATTACGCCGGTTAATTCTCCGTGAGATCCGGCTGCCGGTTGAAGCGTCGCCGAATGCATACCCGTGATCGCACAGAGCATCTTTTCAAGATCATACATCAGTTCCAGCGCACCCTGGGTTGTAGATTCAGGTTGAAAAGGATGAATATCGGCAAAACCCGGTAAACCGGCGACCTTATCGTTTATTTTCGGATTATATTTCATGGTACAGGAACCGAGAGGATAAAATCCCTTATCCAAATGATGATTCATCGATGAAAGATTGGTGAAATGCCGAACAACTTCCGGCTCACTGACTTCCGGCAGATTAAGCTCCGATTTCCGTAATAACGATTTGGGAATATACTCCTCAATAGCCTTTTCTTCGGCAGATTTTGGCGGTAGCGAAACGCCACTTTTTCCTTTTGAAGAATAATCAAAAATTAATTTCTCCATCACATCTCCCTCATAAACTTTTTTCATAATTCAAATTATATTTTTATTTTACAAATGTTTTTATAACAGGCTCCATTGCTATTAAAATGACCGGATTTTTCACTTACGCCCCTGCCCGAAAGACGAAGTCAGGCGGGTCTGCTTCAAATAATCGGAAAGACGTTGCGCTAAATCGCTGCCATAATTGTTTGCCACAAAAATTAAATTTACATCTTCTTCACTTAATCCGGGGTTGGCTCTTGAGATCGCCCGCCGGGCAAGTCTTATCACAGTCTCAGAAAGAGATATTGTTATTGACGCTCTTTTAGCAACGCTTGCTTTTTGAAGCATCGATATCTGAAATTTCTCTGCCGCCGGATGTGTATCAGACAATCTTTCTAACATATTTAAAAACTTTTATTTTCAAGATAAATCTCCATTTTAGTAATGTCTCCAAATTAGAATTCTATATTGTTATGCATAGTTGATGGTTTCGTCCCAGCAGGAATCTCTATAAGATAAAAAGTGATTAGTGTCCGGCAGCTGCCGGATAAACGAAGCCCCGACGAGTCGTATTGGCGTCAGCTTAAGCAATCTCAGTATTAACCCCGGCAGGGGTT
>DPVY01000260.1 GCA_003527965.1 Fidelibacterota bacterium | reverse complement strand
CACTCAAAAACTGAAAACCCGTTTGTGCCAATTTCTCCTCAGCAAAAGACCTACTGAAAAACGTTAAAATGGCTATGAACAGCAGACCGTTTTGGAATATGGATATTTTTTTAGAATTATTATCTGATATCATATAAAACCTTTCAGAGTTTATCGTATTACGATAAATTTTTTATAAACAGAATCACCCTTTTTATATGTGTATGCCGTATCTTCAGGATCTTGAGTAACTTCGATATGTGCAATATAAATTCCACTAACAACTACCTGGCGTGATGATGTCGTTAAAAACCAGGCTTGATCTCCGCTTCCATTATTATGAATAATGGTATTAATCAAGTCTCCACGTTCGGAATAGATTCTGATCTTGCAATATCCCGGAATATTAAGGAACATCATCTTATCGTCTTCTCCTGTGTACTGCAAATTCCTGTTTCGAATATTATAAGGATTTGGCACAATACGAATCGCATCCAGTGTTTCTGCCGGTTTGCGCTGCAGATTGGCAGGTTCGGTAGTTTTTGTGTAGAACCGCCCGCTTTCCAATGGACCGATAGGATTTGCAATTCCATCCGTATTGTTAAGGCCGTAATTCACGGCTGTTATATAATAGTAATAGGCAAATCCCCGGATGGCGGTCCGGTCTTCATACATGCCGACTCCAACCGGTATTTCGGCAATCAGATTATAGGATGTATCGGGCTTACCAACACCCCGATAGATGCGATATCCGGCAAAATTGGGATCCAATTCAGAAGGGCTTGCAGACCAGGACAAATTAATCTTATCTCCTCCTGAATTAACATAAAATGCTTTCGGCGGTAATGGTGGCTGTGGAATGTTAAAATCCATATTATAATTACGCAATGCCCTGCTGAAAACCAGCATAATCGAATCCATACCGGTATAAAACCAGGTGTTTTTATAGATATCTCTATCATCGGTCTCGGTACCGTCCGGTAATATAAAGGGACCTTTATCATTTGGATCCATATCGGCCTGCATCCAGCGATTACCGATTTCATTACATTTTGCCCGTCCAAGCCCATTCACGGCTTCAGCTTCGACAATCCGAATGGATTCACCGTGATCAAGATCAAACGGCCCGTATGTGATCCAGACATTTGTACCACCGCCATCTCCATGGACAGTATAGGGATCAACTTTCGCTGTAATTGAAGGTAGATATCTTTCGTCCATTCGGAATGAGCCGCCGTAATTTTCGTTTGGATAGGGCTGACCACTTAACATCTCATATACCTGGCTCATCCCTATTCTATCTGTATCTCTTAATTCACCAACGGAAGGATAGGTGTCTCCGGCATGCCAGCCCAGTGTCGTCGGTTGCTGAGCATTGTCGGAATCATCAGTTGCGCTCTTATCAACGTGCAATACGGCAGTACCGGCAAATTGCGGACCGCTGAGACGCCCTTGCGCCCGAACATCGGGAGCGCCAATCATATCATATTTAGTAACTGTTTCCGATTGTCCCATCCAACTGAATCCACAGCGAATCCAATCCAGGTCTGTCCAGGAGGTGTTCTCGGTGAAATTCAGTACATCGTTGATGTGGCTGGAATATTCTTCGCCTCTTCGGGTAACCCAGGTATGCTTACCCCAAGACTGCTGATTGTCGGATTTAGAGGCACCATCACGGCTAACGCTGTAACGTGTACTCCAGCCGATTCTGACTCCGGTTAATGGAACAGTCAATTCAATGTCACTGTCATAGTCCGTATTACCGGTATTTGTAAATATAAATTCCTTAATCAAATAATCATCGTGATACTGCTGGCTGAAAGCATGTACCCGGAGTGTCATTGTCAGACCGCAGGAAGTGTTAACCACATTCGTAACAATTCGGTCAGCGATCTGATTGACATCAATGGTATCATAGTCACCATAATAGGGCAAATTACAATCAACGCCGTCAACATAAACCGCAGGTAATTCAAATTTGGCGCTTTGGTGCAATTGCATTGGAAAAATGGAATTACCAACATAGCCTTTTGAAATATTTGTCGCCCAGTATTCCCAGAATACTCCATCTGCGTCAGTATAATCTTCAACGGCAATCCAGGCTCGCTTAATAACAGCGTTATCCGTAAATCTGTAGTCAGCCGGCCATTTTAGACCTTCATAATACGATTCATTCCAAGCTCTCTCGCTTCCATAGGCGGAAATGTGGCTCTGTAGTTCTCCGACGCGAATATAGCTTTTTTCCGACTCACCAACCTGAGCCGGCAAATTAGAACAAATCAAAAACGCCAATAATAATGTAAAAATACTTCTTTTCATATTTATCCGTTTATCCATCATTTATCATATTCCTAAAATGATATTCTGATTCCGAAATGTATCATTCTCGGATTCAAAAATGTTAATGAACGTATATTAGGCATATCGATATAAGACTTATTCTCTTTGCGCTTTTCATTCTCTGCGGCGACAACCGGGTCATTGGTCGGATTATATACCAGGGGATCATATTCAACATCCCAGCCGCGGTATTCGCCAATCCGGTCATTGCCTTTAAAAACACCGGACTCCCACGGTAAACAAAGAGATTCCATATAATCAAGATAATCATAGTAACTGGAAAAACCGGTATAGGACAGGAATTTCGTATTCAGCAGATTATCCACATCGGCATAAAATTGGATCTTGGCCCGCTTCAGATCAAACATTTTCGAAACCCTCAGATCAAGAAAATAGGTGTCTTTCCACTGAACATTATTAATAACACCAACACCTAAAATATTATCGGGATTATATGTTGTAAATGCACCGGCTTTCCAGTTAAACAGAAAACTGACATTCCAGCCAGAAAATGGTTTGATAAAACCCTTTGATGGTCCAAAGTCTACAGGGGTTCTGAACACCAGATTAGTCCGGAAGTAAGGTCGCGGCTCAGGTCTCTCCTGATACAGATTCCGAGATTCATAATCTCTCTGTAAATTCGGATCTTCATAGTATCTCAATAACCCAAAATATCCGGATGTATTAATCATATAGGTGTAATTGATAAAACCCGTTATCCATTCTCCTTTTCGTTTGTCCAGAGTGATTTCAATACCCCTGACATCTTCATAAAAGTTGTTTTCTGTTCTGGAATAGACAACACTGTTATTCAGATTGGTATAGGTTATCCAGCCTATCTGACTGCTGATATCTTTATAATATCCGGCAATATTTAACAGATACTGATCAAAGAGATTATGGGAGTATCCAACCTCATAGGCAATTGTGCGTTCAAAATCCAGGTTGGGATTGCCAATCGAAGTCACTTTTCCACTGTATTCGCGCTGAATTCTAAAACGGTAGGTAGAGGACGGTTCGGACTGAAAATGTCCATAGTTAAAATAAAATTTGGAATTTTCCGTAATCGGATGTGATATTCCCAACCGGGGACTGATTCTTAGAATAGGTTTTGATTTTTCGGTGGTGGCAACATCTTCAATTGTGTTGCCATTGCCCTCTTTGAGTAATTCGTCATAATCTTCAAGAACATAATTAACCGTATTCGCATTGGAGTAATCCACACGCAAACCCAGATTAGCGATCATCCCTTCGTATTCCAGTTTATCCTGTATATAAGCACCAATACGATTCGGTTTCACTCGATATACCTGTTCCCGGTTCCAGGTTGTCATACCCCAGTTATTGGTTGAAGATTGAATGTCATAATCATTCAATACTATATGTCCACCGGTTTTAATTTCATTGGTTTTATTAATCTGGTTCACGTAGTCAAATTTTATTTGCAGGGTTGTAATCTGGCTGCTATCTCGCCCCAGATTCATCCACCCACCGATGATGCTGTTATCGCCAATTGAACCGACACCATAGCCCCAGTATCCATAGGGTGCTTCATCAGCATATAAAAATGGTAAAACTTCGTATATTTCCGAGGTATCACGGACCGACATCTGATAGGTATTATAATCATTCAGGGCATATTGAATATTTAATTCATAAAACGAGTTTGAGCTGAGAATTTGATTGATTTTTGCACTTAAGTAGGTATGCGTAATGTCAGTAGGACTGTACCAGCCCGGCATATAAAGAAGTTCCGTTCTGGCAAGATTTGCAACTTCATAATCCGTACGTAATACTCTGCCGGTAGGTGTTGTGGTCCATGCATACTGACTGGCTGATTTCGTAACACCATACTGTCCATTTAATGTCAACTTAATATTCGAAGTAATGTCTGCGTTCAGTTTCAGTTTGGCAACATTATCAAAATAGCTATCATAAGACAATGGAATGATAAACATCTCTCTTAATTCATGATAGCTTGCATAGAACCTGAGATTTCCCAGATACTCACTGAACAGCGGAAGCGGTCCGCCAAAACCGGCATCAATCCGATAATCCGGTTCCGTGATATCTCCCTGGCGGCGGTGTTGCCATTCAAATAGGTGTTTCGCGGCTTTGGGAGTTAAATCATTGCCCGTGTCACGGTCATTTAATGTCGCTTGAGAAATCGAATTCCAGCCCTGAAAAGCAGGGTACTGTTTCCTTGTATAGTCATCCCAACTATCGGTTCCTGTATAACATACTTCAGGATCCATATAGGGTCTGAGAAAATAGGAGTTTTCAGAATAGATCGATTCACCAAAATATTTTTGAGTAGGCGGCATCATCTTAATATCAATACTGCCGTTGTACTTGGATCGATTACCTTCCTTGGTTACTAAGGTGACAACACCGGAGCGAATATTGCCGTACTCTGCATTGAATCCACCCGTCAGCAATTTAACCTCTTCGATACTGTTCAGATTGACAGATGTATAAGGCTCATTTGAACGTTCATCGTTCATGATCATACCGTCAACGATGAAAGCAGTCTGCCGAGCAGATCCTCCTCGAATGACGATTCCACTACTACCGACTTCAACTCCGGCCTGAAGACCAATAATATCATCAATTTCTGTAGCGGGTAATGCCTCAATATTTTCAGCACTGAGGTTAATTTCACTGGAAGAGACATCCGGAGCCACAACCGGCCGCTCGGCAATAACTAGTATCTCGCCGAATTCAAGCGCTTCACTTTTAATTTCATAACTGACTGTGGTAGTTAAATCGATTTTCACAACGACATTCCGGACTGTCACTTTTTCATAGCCCATAACAGAGATCTTTAATGTGTAATTCCCCGGCGGCACATTCAGGATGGCATAATATCCATCAACATCAGTGGCATTACCGAGCACAGTTCCATCCACAATCACGTTGGCGCCGACAATCGGTCCTCCGGTTTCAGCATCGGTAATATATCCGGCAATCTTCCCTGTCGTGCCGGCAAACAGACCAATTGTAAACAGTAAGATTCCAATCAGGACAAATAATAAGGTCGTTTCCCTTACGAATTTCATTATTCCCCTCATAAAGCAAATCGCAGAGTCAT
>DPVY01000244.1 GCA_003527965.1 Fidelibacterota bacterium | reverse complement strand
CTGGGATTAAAAGGCATCCCGGCGTATATATTGTCCATTTCCAGTGACGTGGAAATGATGGAGCTGGCACTCATCGAAAATCTTCAGCGTGAAAATCTGAATCCCGTTGAAGAAGCCGAAGCCTTTTATCTGTTAAGTAATACATTCGATCTTTCCCATGAAGAAATCGCCAAAAAAGTCGGGAAAGAACGCTCTACAATTACTAACTCCTTACGTTTACTCAATCTTCCCCGGGAAATATTACGGGATTTAAGAGACCAAAAGTTGGCTCCCGGGCACGCTCGTCCGATCTTGTCTATAGAAAATGAGGATCAGCAAATTAATCTGTGGCGTCGGATAAAACGGGACGATCTCAGTGTGCGGGCTGTCGAAGCGCTGGTCAAAAACATTAATCCGGTCAAACAAAAATCAGTTCCCAGCCAGAACCAGCACATCGCTAATCCCTATAAGCCAATCGAAGAAAAGCTCATGCACATTATTGGCTCCCGGGTAAAAATCAAAGGCGCCGGCAAGGGTAAAATCGAGATAGAATTCTATTCTCATGAAGACCTGAACCGTTTGATTGAATTATTTGAGATAATTGAGGAGCATTCAGATTGAAAAAGCGATTCTATACACTGCATTTGATTCGTGACGCTCAGACCAATCCTGTTAAACTATCTTTTAACATCGTTTTCGCCCGCCTAATAATCGGTTTAATTATATTAGTGATCGCCGGTATTATCGCCGGAGCAATATTTTTTCTACCAAAAGCCCTCAAATACAACAGTCTGGTTGCCGAAAACAATCAGCTCATTAAAGACCGGCTTAAGGTTATCCAGATTTTAAGCGATTACAACAGAGTGCGCCAAATGGATCAATATATCCGGTCGGTATTAGGTGCCGACCTCAACATTCCCTCTTTAGACTCTCTAAATACCGATTCAATGTTTATCCCACCCATGACCAATAATCATTCCAGCGAAAAGCCTATCGAAATCAGTTATCTCGATAATATACCCATATACCCACCGGTTGATGGTTATATAACCCAGGGCTTTATCGATGACCATGTCTTAACCCGGGATAATCATTACGGGGTTGATATCGCCGCGCCGGAAGGAGTACCTGTTCGCGCCTCGGCATCTGGAGTAGTTGTCTTTTCCAATTGGACACACGATCTGGGATATGTCGTTATTTTGTATCATCCAAACGGCTATTTTACAATTTATGGTCATAATTTACGTAATGTAATCGAAGAGCACCAATATATAACCCGAGGTGAAATTATCGCTTACCTCGGTAATACCGGAATAAGCAACGGACCACACTTACATTTCGAGATCTGGAGGGAAGGCAAGCCCATCGATCCACAGAACATGATCTATTCTTACCGAAAATCCGATATATCGGTAAAAAATTATGGGGGATAATTAGTAAATGATAAAGAAAAAAGACAACGCAATTGATACAATTATTGGCAAGGATACCGTTGTCACGGGAAACATTAACCTTATCGGCAACATCCTCGTTTATGGAAAAATAAACGGTGACATTACAACCAAGGGAACCATCACTCTAGCCACAACAGCCCAAATTCACGGACAGCTGACAGGTGAAGATTTAAACATTGGCGGAACCGTTGAAGGCAACGTTAAGGCTTTAGGTAAACTTATTCTGGGTGAAAAAGCTGCGCTAAACGGCGATATAAAAGCCGCCCAAATTGTAATTGAAGACGGGGCGCATTTTGAAGGCTCATGCGGTATGAATATTGAAAAAACCTCTAAATAATATTATATATCCACGTCATTTCAGAGCAATCTGAATTATTTCCCGGATTTCTTCGGCTCTTTTTATAAAATGAAATTACTATTACGATTATCAAGTCAGACTGTTTTTGGAAAATACTTTTTAATGCATCTTTTTCGGTAAATTGAACAATGAAAACAATCAAGTCTAAATTTCCGGTAGTCCCGAAGCTTTTTATATTCATGCTCTTAGTGACGGGAATTACATTCGCTAATTCAAGCAACTTTACTGAATTTAATATGACTCATCGTATGATGATGCTTGTAATCCAGCTGGGTGTTATACTTTTTGCCGCCCGTCTGGGAAATATTATATTTGATCAAATTCACTTACCGGGGGTATTGGGTGAATTGACAGCCGGAATAATCATCGGTCCATATTTGGTTGGCGCTATATCAATACCCGGATTTCCGAACGGGCTCTTCCCTGTTTTTACAGAGCAATTTCCTATTTCTCCGGAGTTATACGGCGTCTGCACGCTGGCGTCAATAGTGCTTCTTTTCATGATCGGCCTGGAAACGGATATAAAATTATTTATACGTTATTCGGCAGTAGGAAGCCTGGTGGGAATCAGCGGGGTGCTGGTCTCTTTCTTCGTTGGCGATTTTCTAACGATTGTCTTTTCAAAAATGCTGTTCGGGGTTTCTCTCGGTTTTTTTTCACCGTCATGTTTGTTTCTTGGGATAGTCGCGACCGCAACGTCAGTTGGCATTACGGCGCGGATTTTATCTGAACAAAACAAATTGGACTCTCCCGAGGGGGTTACAATTCTGGCGGGCGCGGTTATTGACGATGTTTTGGGAATTATCCTGCTTGCCGTTGGTCTGGGAATTATATCCGCCTCGAAGGTTTCGGGAAATGTGGACTGGAGACATATCGGTGTTATTGCCGCCAAGGCTATCGGCATCTGGCTAACGGCGACTATTATTGGTCTGTTGACTTCCCGAAAAATTGGCGTTTTGCTGAAGTGGTTTAAGGATCGCTCATCGATTTCCATGATGGCGCTGGGATTTGCTTTAATATTGTCCGGTCTTTTTGAAGAAGCCGGTTTAGCTATGATTATAGGCGCCTATGTTATGGGACTATCTTTATCAAAAACCGATATCAATCGCGTTATTATGGAAAAGCTGAATCCAATTTACTCATTTCTGGTGCCTATCTTTTTCACCGTCATGGGTATGCTGGTAAACATTAAATTACTGTCTTCAAAAAATGTTTTAATATTTGGATTTGTATATACTTTGGGAGCCGTAGCGGCTAAAATTATCGGATGTGGTACACCAACTCTTTTTAATAACTTTAATCTTCGTGGCGCCCTGCGCATCGGTTTCGGAATGTTGCCAAGGGGAGAAGTTGCTCTCATCATTGCTGGTATTGGATTGTCAGCCGGACTATTGCCGCCCGAAATTTTCGGCGTGACAATATTAATGACACTTGTGACAACATTAATAGCGCCGCCCGTTCTTGTGGCGCTGTTTAGACAGGATGTGTCGGGTGTTCGAAAACCCCTGGCTGAAGAAAAGAGTCCTCGCCTGATCTTCAGTTTTCCATCTGTAGAGACATCGAATTTGATGATAGATAAACTTTTTTCAGTGTTTGAATCGGAAGGTTTCTTTATCTACACTCTCAGCCAGAGTCAAAAAATCTATCAATTGCGCAAAGATGAGATGATAATCGGCGTTCAAAACAAAGGTTCGGAAGTAGAGTTCGATTGTAGTAAATCCGAAGCACCCTATATCAATACCGCAATGTACGAAGTTCTGGCTGAGTTTGAGTCTACGGTAAAGGAATTGCGGAAACCCATCGACGTAGAAGCGATTGCAAAACGATTACAGGCGCAGACCACCGGCGTCGGTCTGAAATCAAATCTTTCAGCCTATATCAGTAAAGATACGTTAAGACCACATTTAAAAGGCAACTCCAAAAATGAAATTATCGATGAGCTGTTAGATCTAATGAACCAACGGGGTTTGATAAATGATTTCAAGGCAGCGCGCCGAGCTGTCTATAACCGGGAGGAGAGTATGTCAACCGGTATCCAGTTTGGCATTGCGATCCCCCACGGCAGGACCGACGCAGTTCAAAAACTTGTCTGCGCCATTGGCTTGAAACCCGAAGGTGTTGATTTTAATTCAATCGACGGCAAACCTTCGCAGATATTTGTTTTAACACTGTCACCGGAAACCGCTTCAGCTCCGCATATGCAGTTTATGTCAATGATTAGCCAGGCGCTCGACGAAAATGGCAGGAAGGCTTTATTAGAATGTAAAACCGCTCGCCAAATGTACGAAGTGCTTACCAAATCACGACAGCCCGGGAAAGGAAAATTTTCAATAATAAAACAATAATTGAATAAAAAGGCATTTTATGTTAAAAAGAACCGTAACCTGTGGCGAATTAAGAAAAGAACAAACCGGTCGGGCGGTAGTTCTTAACGGATGGGTCAACCGCCGCAGAGATCTTGGCGGACTTATTTTCGTTGATTTGCGGGACCGCTATGGGGTAACCCAGGTCGTCTTTGACCCGGAAGATAACAAAGAATTATTCGCCAAGGCGCATAAACTCGGAGCGGAAGATGTTATCGGCGTAAAAGGGGTTGTGCGGGCGAGACCTGGTGATGCAGCCAACCGTGACCTACCCACCGGCGAGATCGAAGTGCTTGCCCGGGCAATCGAAATTTTCAACTCATCTAAAACACTGCCCTTTTTGGTCACGGATCGCTCAACCGGGCTGGAAGATCTCCGCTTGAAATACCGTTATTTGGAGCTGCGCACAAAAGAACTCCAGCATAACATTGCACTTCGCCATAAAGCCGCGCAAAGTGTCAGAAAATATTTTAACAGTAATGACTTTTTCGAGATTGAAACACCTTTCCTCATGAAAAGCACACCTGAGGGCGCCCGGGATTACCTGGTTCCCAGCCGTATTCATAAGGGGCGGTTTTATGCCTTACCACAGTCGCCTCAGACTTACAAACAACTGCTGATGATCTCCGGTTTTGACCGCTATTTCCAGATCGTCAAATGTTTCCGGGATGAAGATTTACGGGCTGACCGGCAACCTGAATTTACCCAGATCGATGTGGAAATGAGTTTTGTGGAAGAAGATGACATCATGACTCATACCGAATCCATGTTGAAACAGGTTTTTAAGGAGGTGATTGACGTTGACCTCGATAGCGCTTTTCCGCGCATGTCCTACGAAGAAGCCCTGCTAAAATACGGTTCCGACAAACCGGACCTGCGCTTCGGAATGCCGATTCAGACGCTCAATTCCCTTGCCGCGCGGACTGCGTTTAAAGTGTTTCAAAACGTTATTGAATCTGACGGCACTGTTGCGGGAATTTGCGTTCCCGGCGGCGCCCATTTTTCCCGCAAAATCATCGATGAATTGACAACAAAAGTACAAGGCTGGGGTGCCAAGGGACTTGCTTTCGCCAAAGTTACCGAAAACGGTCTTGAGAGCGGTATTGCAAAATTCCTGAACAATGTTGAAAAAGACCTGATCGGTAATTTTGAGGCTAATGCCGGTGACATTCTGCTGTTCGTCGCCGACAAGAAAAACATATGCTATCCGGCGCTCGGCAATTTACGTCTCGCAGTTGCCAAACAACTCAATTTGATCCCCGCCAATATTTACAAACCGCTGTGGGTTACCCGGTTTCCTTTGGTCGAATGGAGCGAAGAAGATCAGCGCTATATAGCCGTGCATCACCCCTTTACCTCCGCCGTTCCCGAAGAACGCGATCTTATGAAAACCCAACCGGAAAAAGTTCATGCCCGGGCGTATGATATCGTGATCAACGGACAGGAAATCGGTGGCGGAAGTATTCGCAACCACACGCCGGAGATGCAATCGGAAATGTTTGACATTCTCGGAATCGATAAAGCCGAAGCTGAAAATAAGTTTGGCTTTCTTCTTGATGCACTGGCATTCGGAGCGCCGCCTCATGGCGGTATTGCCCTGGGTTTTGACCGACTTGTATCCATTTTGGTGGGGGTAGACAATATTCGGGAGGTAATTGCCTTTCCAAAAACCACCAGCGCCGCCTCTCTTATGGATGGAAGCCCGACTGCGGTAAGCGGCAGCCAATTGAAGGAACTTGGCATTAAAATATGCTAAATAACGGCATCTCAGTGGGATAAAAATCCGAACAGTAAAGACCCTTTTTTTCAAAATAGCCCTCCGCACACCGGACTATTGCCGCCAATAATACAAAGTCTAAAATTACGCTGTTGGTTGGTATGAAGTTTGTATTATACTAATTGACAGATTGGAAAAAGATTATTGAAACGATACTAAATGACGGCGCTGAGGCTTAATATTTTCTCAACTTTGGATTTGAGCCGCTAAATATTGAGAACCCGTTAAAAACAATTTAACGGTACATTAGGAGATTAAATGCCGATTTCAAAAAAGATTGCCAATAGCATTTCGCGATCATCCTGGATCCGTAAAATGTTTGAGACGGGTATCGTCCTGAAAAGGCAGTATGGCGCCGCAAATGTCTATGATTTTTCTCTCGGAAATCCAGATCTGCCGTCACCGCCGGAATTAAATAAAATCCTGGTGGAAGAAGCGTGCCGGTCAGGGGCGTTTGTACATGGTTATATGCCTAATGCCGGATATGTCGAAACCCGGCAGGCGGTTGCCGATATGCTGTCCCGGGACAGTGGGCTTCCATTTACCAAAGAAAATATTGTGATGACCTGCGGAGCTGCCGGAGCTATAAATGTTTTCCTGAAATCAGTACTGGATCCCGGTGATGAAGTTGTTGTTATTGCGCCTTATTTTACTGAATATAATTTTTATATTGAAAATCATGGTGGTGCAATAATTATTTCCGACACAAACGGCGAACTCCTTCCCGACCTCGCCGACCTGGGCAAAAAGATCGGCAAAAAAACCAAAGTGGTCGTTATAAATTCTCCCAATAACCCTTCCGGGCGGGTATATTCGGAACGGTTATTAAAGCAAATAGGCGATTTGTTACAGCAAAAGAGCAGACGATATGGTCATCCGATTTACCTGTTGGCGGACGAGCCGTACAAAAAAATTATTTACGATGAAAGCGCTTACCATTCACCACTGAAATATTACCGAAATACGATTTTAGCGACCTCGTTCTCGAAAGATTTATCCCTGGCAGGAGAGCGGATCGGCTTTCTGGCGGTCAGCCCTCTGATTGAAGATAATAAAGATATAATCAATGCGGCAACCTTTTGTAACCGGATTCTGGGATTTATCAATGCAAATGCACTGATGCAACGCGTGGTAAAACATGTTCTTGACGCCGGAGTTGATGTCGCTGTTTACAAACAACGCCGAGACTTTCTCTATAGCGCTTTAGTGGATATTGGTTACGACGTTATTAAACCGGAAGGAACATTTTATATGTTTCCCCGCAGTCCAATACCCGACGACGTCGCCTTTGTTAAAGCTTTACAGGGAAAAATGATTCTGACGACGCCGGGCACTGGTTTTCACCGACCGGGATATTTCCGGATTGCTTTTTGTGTCGGTGATGAGTTTATTAAGGGATCCATAAAGGGATTTGAAACGGTCTTTAAAGAAATTAGAGCATAAACAAGATAATATAAACGGAGTGAGCTATGACAGTATCAAAAAGCAGAGGACATGTGGTCATCAGCACCGAGGAGTGCAAAGGATGTGAATTGTGTATCGAAGCCTGCCCTGCCGATGTGTTGATTTTGTCGGACAAGTTTAATACCCATGGGTATCATACGTCCGCATACAAGGGACAGGGATGCACCGGCTGCGGGATTTGTTTTTATGCCTGCCCGGAACCGGGCGCGATCACGGTTTTCAAACGGTGGGATCAGATGACCGAAATGGCAGATTGTCCGCATTGCGGGGGTGAATATAAAGTATACAGCACCGAAGATGAGCCTCATCTTCTGATCTGCACCAATTGTATGAAACCAATAAAAGATTCCCAATAGAGAGAGTGAGGTAGATATGGCAAAACAATTTTTAAAAGGTAATGTAGCCGTGGTGAAAGGCGCAATCCTGGCCGGTTGCCGGGCATATTACGGCTATCCGATCACTCCGGCAAGTGAGATTGCTCATGCTGCAGCGATGTATATGCCGCTGACCGGCGGAACATTTGTTCAGGCGGAGAGTGAAATAGCGGCGATCAATATGGTTTATGGCGCCGCATCAGCCGGTGAACGTGTCATGACCGCTTCGTCCGGTCCCGGCATCAGCCTGAAACAGGAGGGCGTATCCTATTGTGCCGGCGCTGAACTTCCCTGCGTGATTGTGGATGTTGTTCGCGGCGGTCCCGGATTGGGCAATATTGCCCCAGAACAGAGTGATTACAATCAGGTTGTTAAGGGCGGCGGACACGGCAATTATAAGTGCATTGTCCTGGCTCCCAATTCCGTGCAGGAAATGTGTGATTTCGGTATGCTGGCATTCGATCTTGCCGATAAATATCGCAACCCGGTTTACGTTCTGACCGACGGCTTTATCGGACAGATGATGGAACCCGTGGAATTCCCCGAGCCGGTGGAAAAAATCCCGGAGAAATCCTGGGCGGTCAAAGGGACGAAAGAAACTTCCGATAATCTGATCACTTCAATCGAACTCGATCCCGATGATTTGGAGCGTCACAATCAGAAATTGCAGCAAAAATATGCGATTATAGAAGAGCAGGAACAACGCGCCGAGGAATACCGTACCGACGATGCTGAAATTATTCTGATTGGATATGGCATCATTTCCCGGATTATGCAGACTGCTGTTGACAACCTTCGTGAGGAAGGCGTCAAAGTCGGAATGTTGAGACCGATAACATTATTTCCTTTTCCGAAAAAAAGCGTGACAAAATTAGCCAAATCCGCCAAATTCTTTCTGACGGTGGAAATGAGCAATGGTCAATTGATTGATGATGTCCGGCTTACCATTGAAGGGAATGTCCCCGTTTACCTGTACAATCGCATGGGGGGAAATGTGCCGTCCATAAAGGAAATTCATGATGAAGTAATGAAACTGATGAGGTTATCATGAATAATATATTAAAGAAGTCTGCCAGTTTTTACGATGTCTACGAACGCCGCCCCGGCGCCGATAAGCTCACTACGACTTATTGCCCCGGCTGTGGTCATGGCGTTCTTCACAAACTTATTGCCGAAGCGCTCGATGATTTCGGCGTTCGCGAGAAGACAATCTTTATCAGCCCGGTAGGATGCAGTGTGTTCGCATACTACTACTTTCATACCGGCAATGTTCAGGTAGCTCATGGAAGAGCTCCGGCAGCTGCCACCGGAATTAAACGCGCCCATCCGGACAGTGTCGTAATTAGTTACCAGGGTGACGGCGATCTGGCTGCCATTGGAACAGCGGAAATCATACATGCTGCCAACCGCGGCGAAGGCATAACGGTATTCTTTGTCAATAATGCGATCTACGGCATGACCGGCGGACAGATGGCGCCGACGACCTTGGTTGGTCAGAAAACGATGACATCACCCCGCGGAAGATCAGTAAATAATGAAGGTTATCCAATTCGCATGAGTGAGGTTATTGCGACGTTGAAAGCGCCCGTGTTTATCGAGCGTGTCATGATTGGTGATACCAAATCCACAATGCATGCCCGGCAGACCGTCCGGAAAGCCTTGAAACTTCAGATTGAGAAGAATGCATTTTCCTTTATCGAAGTTCTTTCAGCCTGTCCTTCCAACATGAAACTGACGCCCAGCCGTTCCAAACAGTGGGTCAAAGAAGTCCTGGCAGATTACTTCCCTCTTGGAGTCAAGAAAGATGTTTCCGAGGAATTTGAACCAAAAGATATATCTCGCCTGGTGGTGAGCAATTCCGAGTTGCCTGATGCACTGAATCTGGAAACCGCAAAAGTGGATTCCGAAAAAATTGCGCCTTACCGTGAAAAGAAGATCAATGAAGAAATCAAGGTTGCCGGTTTTGGCGGACAGGGTGTGCTGAGTCTCGGCACCGTGCTGTCGGAGATGGGCATGCGCCATGATTATCAGGTCAGCTGGCTGCCCTCTTACGGTCCCGAAATGCGCGGCGGCACGGCTAATTGCAGCGTCAAAATTTCCCAGAAGAAAATCGGCTCGCCGCTGGTCGCAAATCCGACAATCTTAATCGCCATGAACCGTCCATCTCTGGACAAGTTTGAAAATGATGTGATTTCCGGCGGGTTGATTATCTATGATAATTCTCTGATTGACCGCAAACCGGTACGTGATGACGTTGAAATAATTGCAATTCCGGCAACGAAGATGGCGGATGAACTGGGCAATACCAAAGCCGCAAACATGGTGATTGTCGGAGCTCTGATTGAGTACAAAGACCTGATGTCTCAGGAAGTTGTTCTGGAATCTCTGGGCGACGTCCTGAAACGGAAAAACCTGGTGGAATTGAACCAGAAAGCCATCCTCCGCGGAGCCGAATTTATTAATAACCTGAAATAATAGTCTGTTTTTACCTCCTAATCGAAAAAATCCTTTCCTGCCTTCGGGTTGGAAAGGATTTTTTCCTTATATTTTTTTAGTGGGGCGGTATACAAAAAATAAAAAATGTCCAATATCCAGGTATTTTTGTCGTTATCTCTCCTTTTCCTTTTTCGCTGTATCAATGCTCTTCTCTTACTCGTTACAAAGCCCCAACTTTGTAACGTAAATTCATCCTTCTTTAGCATTCCCAAGCCGGGGCTTGGGAATGCGCGTGGTAGAGTGATTAGGCAAAGAATGAAAGTGGAAACGTTGACCGCCGGCTTTTTATCCTAAGTCAAAAAAGTTAAATTCATCTTTGTATGAGGTCAATTATAATTCAGGCAATAAAACACTTTTTATTTTTATTGGTGATTTTCGCATTCATGCCAACGGCATTGAACGCCCAATTGACTCCCAACCAGAACCCGCCCGGAATAAAATGGAAAAAGATCCGGGCAGAGCACTTTGATGTGATCGTTCCAGAGGAATTAACGGAGGAAGGACAGCGGGTTGCCAATACGATGGAATATCTGCGTGATCCGCTTCAAAAAAGTCTCGATGTCCGGATGAGAAGATGGCAGGTTTTACTGAGCAACCGTGGCGCCGTTTCAAATGGGTATGTCTCTCTTCTGCCGAGACGCAGTGAGTGGTTTGCTACTCCTCCGCAGAGCGACTTCAGCGGAACCGCCGAATGGTATCATCTGCTGGCAGTGCACGAAGGTCGGCATATGGCGCAATTTGATAAACTCAACCAGGGATTTACCCGGTTTGCGGGAATATTTTTCGGTGAACTCGGACAGGGAGCATTTTCCTTTCTATCGACGCCACTGTGGTTTATGGAAGGTGATGCGGTGGCAATTGAAACGGCGCTGTCTAATTCGGGGCGCGGCAGAATTTCTCAATTTGATATGGGAATGCGGACATTGCAGCTTTCCGGTCAACAGTATTCTTATTATAAAGCTTATCTCGGTTCATATAAAGACTACTATCCCAATTTTTATCACCTGGGTTATCACCTGGTGACCCACGGTCGCCGACAGTATGGCGTGAATTTATGGGATGAAGTAATCAACCGCTCAACAAGATATTCGTACTGGCCATTCACTTTTTCCCGATCAATGAAAAAGATTACCGGCAGGAATGCTAAAGGAATCTATAAAGATACTATGACAGAACTGGATTCGCTCTGGCGGCGGCAGACCGAAGGACTTGAATTCACAATGGTTAAAAAACTCAATAACCGAAAAAAGCGGGTCTGGACCAACTACAAGTTTCCCCAGACAATATTTGACGGTAGTATCGTTGCATTACTGACCGGAATGGCTGATCCATACACACTGGTTCAAATTGATCCGGATGGAAGCGAAAAACGGCTGATTCAAATTTCACCAACCGATCGTGTCTCCGTGAATGGATCTAAAATATGCTGGGCGGTCAATAATACGGACAGTCGCTGGTGGGCGCAGAGTTTTTCAGATGTCGCTGTGTATGATATCAAGACGAAAAATAAGAGAGAAATAACCACTGAAGGAAAGTATTTTTCCCCGGCGCTGTCTCCCGACGGTCGGCAAATTGCCGCCGTCAAGTTCACCCCGGAACGGAAATGTTCACTGGTGATTTTGGATAGTGAAAACGGAGAGGAATTAACCCAATTCCCAAATCCTGATAATTTTTTCATCAAGACACCGTCCTGGTCAGAAGACGGGATCCATCTAATTTTTATCCGGCAAAAGTATCATGGGAAAGCCCTGACAATTCTTGATATTGAAAACGGCGAACAGAAAGACATATTGCCGGAGGGAGAAGACAATATCGGCTGCCCGGTTTTTTATGGGGATTATATTTTATATGGATCTTCATATTCCGGCATTGATAACATTTACGCGGTACACACCACTACCGGGGCACGATTTCAGGTGACGTCCCGCAAGTTCGGCGCTTTTTATCCGGCGGTTTCGCAAAAGAACAATGAACTCGTCTTTAGCGATTACCAGCTAATGGGAATGGATATTGTGAACATTCCTCTTGAGCCGGAGGCGTGGAAACCACTGGAGACTATCCAACAACGACAAGTCCAATACTACAAACCCCTGGTTTCCCAGGAACAGGGAAAAGATATTTTGGATACCGACCTCATTCCCAATAAACAATTCCCGGTAACGGATTATTCCCCGCTGAAAAACAGTCTGAATGTGCACAGCTGGTATCTGCTGCCTTTGCCGCCGAATGTGTATTACGGATTCATTTCAAACAATCTGCTGAACACAATGGAAATGACTACCGGCGTCACGCATCACCTCGGCGAAAATGTACGCAGTTACTCTCTTGGCGCCAGTTATGCCGGTTTTCGCCCGATCATTGATACCAAACTCAGCTTTGGAAAGCGGGCGGCGCTTTATGAATATGAGGGCGCAGATACGATGGATGTCTGGGATCAATTTGATATATCCAGTACTGTAAGGTTACCTATAAATAGTAGTGATGGACCCAATTTATCATTATTTGAAATAGGTGCAACAATTGGGTATTCAAATGTAACTAATCATGAGTTTATGCGATGGGATGAAAGACTATATGAAGAGATGATGTATATCTCATCATTTATAAATCATTTTAGTCATCGCCAGAAATCGTATCGTGATTTACAGCCGATTCATGGCTATGATTCTCAATTGTCATTTTCACTTGGGAATATAAAAAAGCGAGACAAATTGTTAAGGATATCGAAGTATTATCGGTTTTATTTTCCTGGATTACTGAAACATCATGGTATTAGTGGTACGATTGCTATAGAAATTCACAGCGATTCTAATTTTGGGTTTTTCCAGAGTCAAATTTCCTTTCCGAGAGGATATAAACAAACTTATTACGAATTATTCAAATACGCATCGGTGGACTACTGCCTGCCGCTGGCATATCCCGATCTGGCGCTTGGATCGCTCCTGTTTATCAAACGACTTCGGGCGAACCTGTTTTATGACTACGGAGTTGGCTGGCGTGATGATCAAAACTGTTTTTATCGTTCTATCGGTATTGAACTGAATATGGATTTCATTCCGCTGAGTCTATATTACCTGGAAATCGGCGCGGGAATCCGCTACTCTTATCGTATTGAGGACAGAGACTACCGGATTGAATTTATTTTGGCGGATATTGCGTTTTAACCGGAAGAATTCCCCTGTGCGTGCTTATGCCGAATAAAAGATTTTCGGTTATCGTTATTTTATTTATATGGCGTCAGGTGCGTGCGAAGATTCGTTAGCAGAATATTGTTCAAATATATAGTTATAGAATAATAATCATTCATATTTATGTGATATAATGATCGAATTAATCTTATCTTTTAAAGTTATATCATTACCAACATCAAACTGATAAATATTTATTTTCTCATCAAACATTTTAGCCATTAATATACTACAACATTCTGAAATTGATTCAGTTGCTTTAGACCTTATACTTGTTATCTGTAATACACATCTATTTAAACATTCTCTGGCTTCATCAAATTTTGCTTGATTATAATATATTTCTGACAGAAGCAAATATGGCCTTAACTGATCAGGAAACATGTTATGGGCATGTTTTGCATATTTTTCAGCAAGAGTAAAATTCCCAAGCCTTAAGTATCCAAGACTTAGGGATAAATAAACATCCCTATAGTTATATTTATCTTTAATATTTTCAAGATATTCTATTCCATCTTTATATAATCCAGAACCTACTAATGCCATTCCTTTTTTTGCATAGATTATAGGATTATTTGGAATAATATTTAATGCTTTATCATAATATTCAATAGCATTGTAGAAATTTCCTGCATTTAATTCAATATTTCCCTTAGTCCACATTTCATAACCAGGATATTGAATTATTATAGCATATATAAATTTTGTATAGAATATATTTATAATAAACAATAATATATATACAATACCAACCATTTTTTTCTTAATATCTTTTTTAATTATTTTAAAAGGAACAAGAGAAAAACCACAAAACAATATTAATTTAATAGGAACCACTAGTAGAATTGAATCTATCATACTATGAATAATCGTTATTATTATAAAGCAGAATAAATAAAGATATACTCTCATGTTAATATCTTTTTTATTGATATAGTAAATTAATTTTACAATACTCAAAATATATAATAAAAGAAATATTATACCACCAATAATACCAGCTTCACAAAATATGTATAAAAATTGATTATGAGGAGATGCAATATTTGACGCTTTTGATATTAGATGAAAATTTATAGGATTTTGTAAATATTTTGCTTGATAATCTAGGAATACATTATCAAAGCATCCATAACCAACTCCTGTGAAAATATTTTCAAAAAAAAGATTAATCGATATTTTCCATATATATATTCTACCAATTGATGAACTAATATTAATTCTAACCACTAATACTATTATTACTAAACATACACATATCAGTAATATATAAGCATAATATACTTTAATATTATTATTACATAAAAATCGTTTAATATTATTTCTATAAAGTAATATCATTAAAATTATTAACGATAAAAAAAGGCTTATCCATGCACCACGAGATTTATTTAAAACAAGAGAACTAATAAAAATAATTAATATGATTATTTTAAATGGTTTACTAATCTTTATTTTATTTTCTAAACAAAGACAAATATAACAATACAGCCCTAAACCAATAAAAGCTCCGTATCCATTTGGAGGACCAATTGTCCCATTTAATACTGTCTTTATTAACTCAATATGTCTTGTCCTAAAATAGT